>JAGYOI010000239.1 GCA_018399395.1 Prolixibacteraceae bacterium | reverse complement strand
CCTTCAACCCGGCAATCCTTTTAATCTCGTTAAGTTTGTTCAGTGCTTCAACCGGTGTTAAGTTGTTGATATCGAGATTGACAATTTCGTCCCTTATTTCTGTTAGTACCGGGTCGTCGAGCTGGAAGAAGCTTAGTTGCATGCCTTCCCTCTCGGAGCTAATATTGTCGAGGGGTTTCGACAGTGAGTCTTTGCGGTGGGTGTTCTCTAATTGTCCCAGGATTTCATCGGCCCGTTTAACGAGGCTTTTGGGCATACCGGCCATGCGTGCCACGTGTATACCAAAACTGTGGTTGCTGCCCCCGCGCACCAGTTTGCGCAGAAAAATCACTTTATTGTCGATTTCTTTAACCGTAACATTATAGTTTTTTACCCTGTTGAAGGTGTGTTCCATTTCGTTGAGCTCGTGATAGTGGGTGGCAAAAAGGGTTTTTGCTTTCCATTTAGGGTGTTCGTGTATGTACTCAACTATGCTCCAGGCAATGGAAATACCATCGTAGGTGCTGGTGCCGCGCCCCAGTTCGTCGAGGAGGATAAGGCTGCGGTCCGACAGGTTGTTGAGAATGCTGGCCGCCTCGTTCATCTCGACCATAAAGGTTGATTCGCCCAGCGAAATGTTATCGGATGCCCCCACGCGGGTGAAAATTTTATCGACATAGCCGATTGAGGCGCTTTGGGCAGGCACAAAACAACCAATTTGGGCCATGAGCACAATTAATGCGGTTTGCCTGAGCAAAGCAGACTTACCCGACATGTTGGGCCCGGTAATAATAATTACCTGTTGCTCGTCGCGGTTGAGCATTACGTTGTTTGAAATGTACGACTCGCCAATGGGCATTTGTTGTTCAATTACCGGGTGGCGGCCTTCTTTGATGTCGATGTTGTCGCTGTCGTTTACCCCGGGGCGTACATATTCGTTGTCGATAGAAACGGTTGCCATAGAAAGGAGGCAGTCGATTTGCGACAGGATGGTTGCATCGAGCTGGATGGCCTGTATGTAATCGGTGAGGGCGGTGACCAGCTCGTTGAACAAGCGCACCTCAAGTGTGAGTATTTTTTCTTCGGCGCCCAGGATTTTGGCTTCGTATTCTTTAAGTTCTTCGGTGATGTAGCGCTCGGCATTTACAAGTGTTTGCTTGCGTATCCACTCGGGCGGGACTTTATCTTTATGGGTATTTCGCACTTCAATGTAGTAGCCGAAAACATTGTTGAAGCTGATTTTTAATGAAGGGATACCGGTGCGTTTAATTTCGCGTTCCTGCATCTCAATCAGAAAATCTTTGCCCGAAGTTTTGATTTTTCGCAGCTCATCCAGCTCTTCATTAAAGCCTTCGGCAATAACATTACCGCGGTTAACCTGTGTTGGCGGGTCGGGGTAAAGTTCGTTTTCAATGCGGTCGGCAATGGTTTGGCAGGGGTTGAGCTGCTCGGCAAATTTTTTCAGGCTGTTGTTTGCCGATTTCAGGCATAACTCTTTAATGGGGGGGATGGCTTTTAGTGCGGTTTTAAGTTGCACCACTTCGCGCGGGTTTACACGCTGAACCGCAACTTTAGAGACCACACGCTCGAGGTCGCCAAGCTGGCGAACGTGTTCTTCAACATTTTCTTTAAGCGTTTGGTCGTTGGTAAAACACTGCACCGCATCGAGGCGGTCGTTTATGGCTTGTACATTTTTAAGCGGAAACGAAATCCATCGGCGCAACATGCGTGCCCCCATGGGGGTTAATGTATGGTCGAGCACATTGATGAGGGTTTTGCCCCCTTCGTTGAGCGGGTAGATTAACTCAAGGTTGCGGATGGTAAAGCGGTCGAGCCAAACGAAGCGGTCTTCCTCGATACGCGAAAGGTTTGATATGTGTTTTACATGGTGATGCTGCGTTATGTCGAGATAATGCAGGATAGCGCCGGCTGCCATAATGCCATACTCCAGACGGTGCACACCAAAGCCTTTGAGCGACTTGACTTCGAAGTGACGGTGCAGGCGGTCGTATGCTGCATCGGAGGTATAAACCCAGTCGTCGAGCGCGAAGGTGTAAAATTTGTGCCCGAAGTGCTCGTTAAACCCGGCATCTTTGCCACGCTGAAAAAGTACCTCTTTGGGCTGAAATGAATTTAAAAGTTTATCAATGTATTCGAACGAGCCTTCGGCTGTGAGGAACTCGCCGGTTGAGATATCGAGAAAGGCCACACCGGCCATTTTTTTATCGAAATGCACCGATGCCAGGAAGTTGTTTTCGCGGTGGTTTAGGATATTATCGTTGATGGAAACACCGGGGGTGATCAGCTCGGTTATGCCACGCTTAACTATTTTTTTGGTCAGCTTAGGGTCTTCGAGCTGGTCGCATACAGCAACCCTGAGGCCTGCACGTACAAGTTTGGGCAGGTAGGTGTCGAGCGCGTGGTGCGGAAAGCCGGCCAATTCAACAGAACTGGCTGAGCCGTTGGCCCGTTTCGTGAGGGTAATGCCCAATACTTCGGCTGATTTTATGGCATCGTCGCCAAATGTTTCGTAAAAATCGCCCACACGGAAAAGTAAAATGGCATCGGGATGTTTGTCCTTAATGGCGTAATACTGTTTCATCAAGGGTGTTTCAACGTATTTTTTGTCTTTTGGCATACGGTGTATTTTGTTGAAATAATTGCACTACATTTGTTTTCAACCATCTTTTTAAGGTTTATGGTTGATGTGTGAAAACAGGTTAACAAAGATAATGTTTTAGGTTTCGATTGGTAAATTTGAACTTATGCATTTTAAAAAAAGCGGTATGATTTTGGGTTTGCAGCCCGCCAAAGAATGTTAATAATTAGATTCTATTACAAATTTAGTGGATGAGAATAATAAATTTTGCATATTGTTAATTTTAAGAGATTGAAAAAGATTGATTTATACGGGAGTAAACTTATCATTTTTCAATCTCCCATCAATCCATTCAATCTTTATCAATCGGGTAAGATAAAAGCACGAATAACCTATTCTTGTCTATTTTAAGTACAGTAGTTCCAAAAATTATAACTTATGAGAAAAAAAGTAGCAATTGTAACCGGCGCAGGCCGTGGAATTGGCAAAGAAGTGGCACTGGCGTTTGCGCGGAAAAAGTACCAGGTGATTGTGGCTGAAATAGATTCGGGGTTGGGAAACCAGACGGTTGATGAGATTAGCGAAATGGGCGAAGGGGCATTGTTTGTGAAAACCGATGTGTCGAAGGTTGATGAGGTTGAGGCGATGGTGGAGCGCGTGGCGGCTGAGTTTAAGCGTATTGATGTGCTGGTTAACAACGCCGGTATTTCGGAGTTTTGTGATGTGTTTGAGCTTGATGAAATGCAGTGGGACAAGGTGATTGACACGAACCTGAAGAGTGTGTTTTTTGCATCGAGGGCTGTTGCGCGGGTTATGAAAGGCACGGGAGGCTCGATTGTGAATA
>JAGYOI010000238.1 GCA_018399395.1 Prolixibacteraceae bacterium | reverse complement strand
AATAAAGTAGTGAAAAAAGTTGCCCAGAAAAGTAAATAAGAATATTTGAGAAATACGATATAAAAAAGGGGTTGCCATAACGGTAACCCCTTTTTTATTCAAAATATGACAATCGTCGTATGAGAATGAAAATAGATTAATTACATTGAGTTGCTATGGAAAATAAGGGCCAGTTACTTAAAATGCGTTCGGAGTTTGAAAAACCAGTTGACTATTATCTACCGGTAGGCGATGATGAAATATACATGAATAAGCTGATAGGCAAAGAGATTTCCATGGAGTTTACAGGGAAAATAAACTGTATAAAATGTGGAGCAGCTACATCAAAATCATTTAACCAGGGTTATTGCTACAAATGTTTTAAAACGGCACCTGAAAACGATGAAAGTGTAATCAATCCCGAATTGTCAAAATCGCAATTTGGAATTGCAAGAGATTTGGAGTGGGCCGAAAAGCATGACCTGATTAACCACTATGTTTATTTGTCGCTGACCAGTGGCGTTAAAGTAGGGGTAACCCGGCATCATCAAATACCAACCCGCTGGATTGACCAGGGCGCTTCCTTTGCCATTAACGTAGCTAAAACACCAAACCGGCACATAGCAGGTGTTATCGAAAAGTTTTTAAAGCAACATATTGCCGATAAAACCAACTGGCGTAATATGTTGAAAGAGAAACTGAAAGAAGATGTTGATTTAATTGATGAAAAGAAAAGGATTGTTTCGTTGTTACACCCTGAGCTGCAAAGGTATGCTGTGAAAGAAAACCAGATAACAGAAATTCTTTATCCCGGCGATTATGTTCCTGAAAAAGTTGCATCAGTCACTTTTGATAAAGAAAAAACAATAGAAGGCAGGTTAATGCGCATTAAAGGGCAATACCTGATTTTTGAAGATGACACGGTACTTAATATACGGAAACATGCAGGCTATCATGTAATGTTTAAAGTTTGATCGTTTTAAACTGAACAATTTTTTTAAATTTGGAAATCGATTATTCGAAAATAATGTAATAAGATAAGCAATGGAAAATCTTGATTGGAAAAATTTAGGATTTGGATATTCCGATACGAACAGCAATATCCGCTGTTATTATCGCGATGGAAAATGGGGTGCACTTGAAGTGTCCAATTCAAATCAAATTACAATGCACATGGCTGCAACATGTTTGCACTATGGGCAGGAAGCATTCGAAGGCTTAAAAGCCTATCGGGGTAAAGATGGTAAAATAAGGGTGTTCCGCATCGAAGAAAATGCCAGGCGTATGCAATCTTCAGCCCGGGGTATACTGATGCCGGAGTTGCCCGTTGAAACATTTAAAGAGGGCGTGTTTAAAGCTATTAAAGAGAATGAGGAATATGTGCCACCTTACGGGTCGGGTGCATCATTATATATCAGGCCATTATTAATTGGTGTAGGTCCGCAAATTGGCGTGAAACCTGCCGATGAGTATCTTTTCATGGTATTTGTTATGCCGGTTGGCCCCTATTTTAAAGAAGGGTTCAAACCAACCGATTATGTGATTTATCGCGAGTACGACCGTGCAGCGCCGCAGGGCACCGGCAATATCAAGGTTGGCGGAAACTATGCTGCCAGTTTAAATGCAGGCATACGTGCGCACAACGAAGGGTACTCAGCGGTATTATACCTCGATGCACGCGAAAAGAAATACCTTGATGAATGTGGTCCAGCTAATTTCTTTGGAATTAAGGGGAATAGCTATGTAACACCAAAATCGCAGTCTATTTTACCTTCTATTACGAATAAAAGTTTGCGCCAGTTAGCTAAAGATATGGGAATGAACGTTGAAGAACGTAAAGTCCCGGTTGAGGAACTGGCTGAGTTCTCGGAGGCAGGAGCCTGCGGTACAGCTGCAGTATTATCGCCCGTTCGCAGTGTTTACGATGCCGATAAAGATATCCGCTATGTGTATGGTGATGAACCCGGTGAAGTTTGCCAGAAACTATACGAGAAGCTTATAAATATTCAATACGGCTGCGAAGATGATCCGTATGGCTGGGTAACCATCGTTGAATAGTTATTAAAGTCATTAGTAAATTAGTCATTGGTCATTGGTGTTAATTCACTAATGACCAATGACTAATGACCAATGACTATTGACTAATTTACTATTTTATCTTGCACCCATCGTGTTACCAGGGGCACATCGTTTGTAATTGATGTTGCTGAGTAAGTTGCACCTGAAATTGCATCAATATCTTTTTCATATTCAAGCGCTTCTCCATTGTTTCCTTCAAATTGTTTCAACCAGCGTTTTGAAGCTACAGCCGTTCCGTATGATGAATTGTATTGCAATATTTTAATCTTTTGCACACGCAGTTTGTTATTATACAAAATCATATAATCGAAGTATTCGGTACGTCCTTTTGATCGTGTGAAAACAATGTAGCCCGGTTCATTATTATCCGATAGCAGTTTATATAATTTACGGTCAGAAGTTGTGTCAATTAAATGATAATTAAACGATTTTTGATCAAGTTCTTTTCGCAATGCTTTCTCACACCTTTTTAACAATCTTGAATTAATATCAGGTTGCGAAAATGTATAAGCAGGAGACAGCAATAGTAATATAATAGCTAAACGAATCATAATCCTGTGTTTTTATAAGTTTTACAGCAACCGGGGGTTTTTAAAACCAGACACCAATACCAAGGTTGAGCTGACCGTTGTTTTCATCGGATGCAGCATTTTTAAATATCTGGTAGTCGGCTTTTAGTACAGCCCCTTTGCTTAATTCAAGCGAAACTCCTGTAGTTATGTCTGTTCGGTTGTATGAATCATTTTTAGGGGTCAAAGCATCAACTTTATGATGGGTGTCGTATTGCTCAATTCTAATAAAAGGTTTGAGTTTATAATCATTTTCTTTACCCATATCAATAGAATAGGCAATTTCGGAATACCAACCCTGTATGGCGCTACCTACATCACTTCCCGTGAATTGGTTATAGGCCTTAGCGTTCGACAAATTACCCAAAATGTATTGCCCCCTTAATTCAAGGTTATTAACGGTGTATATCGCATCTAACCCTAACATGCTGATTTCGATAACCGAAGAGTCTGCTTTGGCTATTGCTTCTGTATCTGTTTTGTCTATGCTGTCATATAGCTTCGATTGGGAGTCGCCCAAATAGCCCGAAAGTCCGATTTTTAACCCGGGGATTGAGAACCAGTTTACTTTGGCTGATAAATTGGGAGCGCTCATATATGATTCGGCCCCTTTTTGACGCCCCCCGCGAAGTCCGCTATTACCATTTAATTGAGCTTCACCATCGTATCCGTTAAAACCATTTAGCAAATAGAGCTGATAGTCAATTCCATAATTAATAATGTTGCCGTTAATACCAACGCCGATTTCCCGCCATGTGGTTGGTACAATATATTTATCAACATTCGGCCTTTCTACTC
>JAGYOI010000237.1 GCA_018399395.1 Prolixibacteraceae bacterium | reverse complement strand
TCCGACATCGTAGCTACATCAAGCCTCAGAAGACAGGCCGCTTTGCTCAATCAACATCCCGATATAACAATTAAAGACATCAGAGGCAATGTGCAAACACGGCTTAAACGCATGGAAGAAGGTTATTGCGATGCCATGATAATGGCCGCAGCCGGGCTGCAGCGCCTCGGACTCGAAAAGTACATTAGCGAAATAATTGACCCAACAACCATAATGCCTGCCGTGGCACAGGGAACCATTGCCATTGAAATACGGGAGAACGATAATGAAGTGAAAAAAATAATAGAGGCCATTAACCATCAAGCTACCGAAACGGCGATACTTGCCGAACGGGCATTTTTACGCACCCTCGAAGGGGGTTGCCAGGTACCGCTGGGCTGTTATAGCCAAATTAATGGCAAAAATATTGTTCTTCATGGCTTTGTGGCTTCAATAAACGGAAAAGAATTTATTAAGGAATCGGAAAACGGAAGCACATTAACCCCCGAAGAATGTGGGATTAAACTAGCCCATAAGCTGATTAATAAAGGGGCAAAAACCATTTTGGCGCAAATCAGAAATAACACCCAACATTAAAAATATGGCAAGTTTAAACCGATATATCATTTCAACGCGGCCAAAAAGGCAAAACAACGAGCTGAAACAACTCCTCGAAAAACAAGGATATACCTTGCTTGAATTGCCCATGATAGAAGTACACCGGGCAAAACTCAACCAATCCGACATCGAAAAACTAAAAAATATTCAGCAATACAATTGGATTGTTTTTACCAGTCCGAACGGCATTCGCAACTTTTTTCATCATTACAAGCAAGTAAGCGGAGAAACCAGACTGCCTCCAACCCTAAAAACCGCAGTGGTTGGCATTACCACACAAAAGATTTTAGGGGATTACGGAACAAATGCCACCATTGCGAATCCGGGCAATACCGGCAGCGATCTTGCCGACTTTATGCTAAAAAAAATTACCGAAAATGATAAAATTCTTTTTCCGGAAGGAAATTTAGCACGCGGTGTAATTGCCAAAAAACTATCGGCAAAAGCCAAATGCGAAAAAATTGTAGTATATGAAAACCATATGCCTGCCAAAATCAATGAAAATGTTGTAACCAAAATAATAGACAATCAATACGAATTCATCATTTTGACAAGCCCTTCGGGATTTATAAATTTGAAAAAAACACTCACAGGAAGGACCGATTTAGCAAAATTGCGTTTGGTAAGCATTGGCACAACCACATCGGCCGAGGTCGAAGCGCATGGGCTCAAGCCATATGTAACAGCCAATATGTCGAACGCGCAAGGGATTGCGAAGGTAATTGCAGAAATGAGATGTGAGAAATGAGATTCAGGTTTACCCCTGTTGAATAAAATCGAAGATTTTAACGCATAGCGTTATTTCACAGGGGTAAAGGTTTCAGGTTTCAGGTTGCACTTTGTCCATTGAAGCAGGCCTATGCACTTATGCACTTATACACTTATACACTTTTTAACATATTTCAGGTTGGGTTACTAACTTATAAAACGGCTTAGTTGATTCTTCGTAATTACTCCCTCAGGCAACCAATAGGCACAACCAAAACACCATCATCCCGCCTATAAGCATATTCTCCACCGGTAATAATCATTAAAAATGAAGCTTCCCCCATTTTGCTTTCGTTTATACGTGCTTTTAAGGCTAAAAGATTTTCAGCAGCTTGTTCAATTTGTTTATTCCCTAATTTAACTTCAATTGCAGCCCACCGACCTTCTCTTAGGCGCACTATCAAATCGGATTCTAAGCCATTTTTATCGCGATAATGAAACACATCTGCATCGTTTGTTTGTGAATATATCTTAATGTCACGCGTACACAATGCCTCAAACAAAAAGCCGAAATACTGAAAATCATTTAATATACCTTCCGGATTTGTTCGCAGCACCGCTGTAGCTATTGATGGATCAACAAAATGCCTCTTAGCTGAAGTGCGGATGGCCGTTTTAGAACGTAATGACGGTGACCATGCCGGTAAATCCTCAACTACAAAGATACGACGCAAAGCATTCATATATGAACCTATTGTTTTATCGGATATAGTAATATCTGTAGCTTCGATATCGGCTTTTATAGTTTGATAGGTAGCTAACGTAGCAATGTTGCGAGCCAATGACCTCAACAACAAACGAACCCTTTCCGGATTTTTTTCTATATTATCAACTCGTGACACATCGTAGTTTATCACAGCCTCGACATAATCTGTTGCCATTCGCAATGCAGCTTCGCCTGATAATTTAATACTAGCCGGCCAGCCCCCACGGCATAAAACAAAAGCAATTTGTTCAATGCTTAAATCAGAGCGTGCTTCTACATCAAGGTTTCCGGCAAAGAGAGATCTCAATGATACGGTTCCATTTGATTCCTGAGACTCAAAAAGACTCATAGGGCGTAATAGTAATCGAGATATTCGTCCTGTACCGGTATGAGAAGTAGCATTATCAGTTGGTACTGAAGAGCCTGTTAATATAAACTGACCAGTTTTAGCTCTTTTATCAACCTCAAACCGAACAGCATCCCACAATACAGGAGCCATTTGCCATTCATCAATCAATCGAGGCGTATCACCTTTAAGCAGTAACGACGGCTTTGTGTCAGCCATAGCAAGATATGAACTCGTATTATCAGGATCCTGCATGTACAATACACTTTTGGAGGCATTGCCAGCTGTTGAAGTTTTTCCACACCATTTTGCACCCTCGATAAGTACTGCACCCGATGACTGTAAGGCTAATTGCAAATCAGCATCGCATAACCTTGGCATATAGGACTTCTTATTCATGTTGTAATCATCATGTGTTAATGCAAATATCGTATTATTTCCCAAAATGGCAAACTATTACTTCCATGATTGGCGCTATTCTACTTCCGTAGTTGACATCGTTTCACTTCCGAAGTTGGCAATATGATAAAAAATACAACTTTTTTGGATTCTATTCCGAATATTATTCAACTTTTTTGGATTTCATTCCGAATTTGTTGAATTTTTGATTTTATAACATCGTCTAAAGAACTAAACACATTTTTGTAAAGCTTGAACTTTTTACGGTGAACCGTATATTTTTTTGTAATTTCGTTAGGTTTAATTTTTAAATTAATTTGATTTACTAAAATATGGCATTTCCAACTACACGACTCAGAAGATTACGCACATCGCCGGTTACACGAAACCTGATGCGCGAGACAACACTCACACGCAACGATTTAATCATGCCCCTTTTTGTTTGTCCGGGCACCAAAGTAGAAAACCCCATCAGCAGTATGCCGGGAAATTCCCAGTTATCAGTCGATTTGCTGGTTGAAAAAGCGATAAAGCTTTACGACAAAGGCATCCAGGCACTTTTACTATTTGGTATCCCCGAGCATAAAGACGAAACCGGTCTGGTAGCCTGCCAGCACAATGGTATTGTACAACAAGCGGTCAGGGCTTTGAAAAAAGAAGTGCCCGATATGTACC
>JAGYOI010000236.1 GCA_018399395.1 Prolixibacteraceae bacterium | reverse complement strand
CCCAGGTTCAATTTGTACCACCCGCGTAATTGCAGGCGTTGGCGTTCCTCAACTGTCAGCCATTTATAACGTAAGCAAAGCCATAAAAGATTCTGGCGTCCCCATTATTGCCGATGGTGGCCTCCGTTACTCAGGCGATATTGTGAAAGCACTTGCTTCAGGGGCTCATTCAGTAATGGCAGGCGGGCTGTTTGCCGGAGTGGAAGAATCACCCGGCGAAACCATTCTTTTCCAGGGACGAAAATTTAAGGCTTACCGTGGAATGGGTTCGGTTGAAGCCATGCAGGCAGGCTCGAAAGACCGCTACTTTCAGGATATGGAAGAAGATATTAAAAAACTGGTCCCCGAAGGTATTGCCGCACGCGTACCTTACAAAGGGACATTATACGAAGTGCTTTACCAGCTTACCGGGGGTTTACGTGCCGGAATGGGCTATTGCGGTGCAAAAAACATTAAAAGACTGCACCATGCCAAATTTACACGCGTTACCGCTTCGGGCGTGAACGAAAGCCACCCGCACGATGTTTCGATTACCCGCGAAGCACCAAATTACAGTAGCAGATAATTTATCGCGATACCACTCGTTTGGAAAAAAGGATTCGGACCCGATCCGGCTCCTTTTTTTTCATAAACAGATAAAACAACAGATCGTAAGATTTGAGACACAAGACAATAGATTTTATTCGTAACATACTAACTATCACTAATTTAAATAAAATGAAACGTATTGTTTTTTTACTCTTAGTTATTTTACCGCTATTTACATCATACAACGCATCAGCAAAAAATGACGTTGTGGTTACCATCAACGGGCAGGAATTCACAGTTGAAGAATACGAACGTATTTATCAAAAAAACAACTCGCAACTTAGCGATGAAAATGATGCCATGTCGCCCGAAGAATATATCGACCTTTTTATCAATTACAAACTCAAGGTAATTGAAGCTGAAAACCAGGGACTCGACACTGTTCAATCGTTTGTTGATGAACTTAGCGGGTATCGTAAGGAGTTGTCGGTACCGTACATGACCGATGTAACATTAACCGAAAAAATGGTTGAAGAAGCTTACTACCGTACCACCCACCCAATACGCGCCAGTCATATCCTTATCAATGTACCACAGGATGCTCCTCCTTCCGACACACTGGAAGCCTACAATAAAGCAATGGAAATCAGGGAAAAGTTTACCAGCGGAGAAGAAACGTTCCAGAAGCTGGCTGTAGAATATTCGCAGGACCCATCGGCCAAACAAAACATGGGCGATTTAGGTTACTTCAAAGCTTTCAACATGGTTACCCCCTTTGAAAATGCTGCTTATAATACGCCCGTTGGTGAAGTTAGTTTACCGGTACGCACCAATTTTGGATACCATTTGATACATGTAACCGATAAAAAAGAATCGAAAGGACAAGTGAAAGTTGCCCACATCATGAAGATGTTTCCTGATGCAAACAATGTGGCACCAAACACCGACGAAAAATTTAAAAAGTTAACCGACAGCCTTTACAACGAACTGATAAACGGTGCCGACTTTGCCCAAATGGTTCAAGAGCATTCCGACGATAAATCAACCGTTTCTAAAAACGGGGAAATGCGCTTTATCGATCAAACATTCAGGGTACACGAATTTGCTGACGCTGCATTTGAACTTGAAAACATTGGAGATATCCACAAGCCTGTACGGTCAACATTTGGATGGCACATTATAAAACTCCTTGACACAAAATCACCTCCCGAATTTGAAGATGTCAGAAATGAATTGTCCCGGAAAATCAAAAATGACCCCGAACGTAGCAAACACAGCAAATTGTCATTTTTAAATAAGCTGAAAAAGAATTACAACTTTAAGCAAAACAATCATAATATTGAAACGTTTAAGAAGTTAATTGCCGCTAATGACACTATAAAAGCAATTGATGAAACAACTGCCTCACTGGAACTGTTTAGCTTTAACAATACCGATTATACCGTTGCCGATTTTATAAAAACCCAATACAACAAAGCATCGCTACAAGAAGTAAACCTGCCTTCAAAAAGAATATTAAACGACCTGGAAGGATATCCTTCAGAAACCTTAACCGATTATGAATACAATCATTTAGAAGAAAAGTATTCCGATTTTGCTAACCTTATGCAGGAATATCACGATGGTATGTTGCTGTTCGAGATTATGCAGGAAGAGGTTTGGGATAAGGCAGTTGAGGATTCAACCGGACTGGAGAGGTATTACCAAAACAACAAAAACAAATATACCTGGAACAAACACTTCGATGGATTATATATAAAAACAAAGAGCCCTGAAGCAACTGAATATTGCAAACAACTCATCGAACAAGATATCACAGATGCTGAAGAGCTAAAACAGAAGTGCAAGGATAATAAAGACTTCACAATTGTTGTACGGGAAGGAAAATGGGAGAAAGGCGACCATCAGGCAATCGATTATTTTATTTTTGACAGTGAAAAACCAAACGGGCTAAATCCTGAACTGGAATTTGTACATGGCCAGCTGAATGAAGCAGGAACCTATAAAACACTGGATGAAGCACGCGGACAATACATCTCCGACTATCAGAATTATCTTGAAGATAAGTGGGTTGAAGAACTCAGAAAAAAATATCGTATTAAAGTCAACAAAAGAGCATTAAGAAAAGTACAAAGTTTATAAGATGTTGCTTAAAAAAAAGATCGTCATATTATTGCTGTTTATCCCGTTATTTTTTGGTTGCAACCAAACTCAACAGGAAAGTAGTGAAGATATTGTAGCATCGGTTAATGGTAAATATCTCAATGCCGGCGATCTGAATTCTATTATGCCGGTTTATCCGCTATCTGAAGAAGATTCAATAGAATTTATTGACACTTATATAAAAGACTGGATAAAACAACAACTTTTAGTTGCCGAAACCCGAAAAGTTTTATCGCCCGAAGAACAAGATGTTTCAAAAGAACTTGAACAATACGAACAACAAATACTTATTCATAAATATAAAAGCAAAAAGATCAGTTCGATTGACGATTCTTTTATAACCGAAGATAGTATTGCAAAATATTATGAATCGAATATTGATAAGTTTCTTTTATCGTTTCCGATTGTTAAAGTAAAATATGTTGTTTTTCCTGTTGAAGTAGAAATACCACAAAACATTTATCGTGTTTTTAAGTCTTCAACACCATTTTCGGAGGACATAAATGATTTTATTTTCAGCTATGCAACTAAATATGACGATTTTAACAAACAATGGGTTTATTTAAAAAATCTTTTCCTAAACACCCGGTATTCGCCCGATAGCAATATATCTGATTTATTAAAGCAGAATAGAATTATCGATTTTGAAAATGATAATGAGAAACATATCATCATTATTGAAGATTACCGTTTACCCGGAGAACAGGCTCCTCTTGATTTTGTTAAGGACAGGATTAGGAATATGCTCATAAATAACAAAAAAATAGATTTTTTAAGAGAAATTAAGGATAGTTTGTACAAC
>JAGYOI010000235.1 GCA_018399395.1 Prolixibacteraceae bacterium | reverse complement strand
TTCTGCCATATATGCCGGGCTTATTTTGAAATACCCTAAATTGAGAACAGGATTTTTATTAGTTGGCGGATGACAAGTTTTTTTTTGTAAATTACGTTCGGTTGTAAAAGAGGGTGATACCTGATATTTTTTTAAATAGTTTGTAGATGGAACCGAAAAAGGATGAATCATTGACAGTTGTTGGTGTTGGCGCTTCGGCAGGGGGACTTGAGGCATTACAGCAATTTTTTGAATATATGCCCGATGATACGGGTTTGGTTTTTGTTGTTGTTCAGCATTTATCGCCCGACTACAAGAGCATGATGGATGAGCTGTTGGCACGCCACACCAATATGCCAATTAAGGTGATTACTGATGGCGAAAAAATTGAAGTGAACCACATCTATCTGATTCCACCCCGCCAGAATTTACGAATTTTTAAGGACCAGCTTTTTCTCACGAACCAGGATAACCGGAAAGGATTGCACCTGCCGATCGATATATTTTTTAAATCATTGGCCATTGAGAAAGGTAAAAATGCCATTGCTGTTATTTTATCAGGAACCGGAAGTGATGGCACTATGGGAAGCAGGGCTGTAAAAGAGGTAAATGGCCTTGTAATGGTGCAGGATGAACGCACTGCGAAATTTTACGGCATGCCATCAAGTGCCATATCAACCGGGTTGGTCGATTTTATTTTGCCTCCCTCCGAAATGGGCAATGAGCTTTTAAGCTATTTAAAGCACCCCCTGGTTAAAAAAAGCAACACCAATAAAGCAACATCGCTTAAAGGGCTCGATGCTCTTTCGAAAGTAACCATGATAATACGGGATAATACGGGGATAGACTTTTCATTCTACAAAGAAAATACGATAACCCGAAGGCTCGAGCGGAGGGTAAGTATAAACCGGTTTGATGGACTTGATGAGTATGTGCAGTTCTTGATAAATTCTGATAAAGAAAAGGAGATTCTTTATAATGAGTTTCTTATTGGCGTTACCCAGTTTTTTCGCGATAAAGAAGCTTTTAAAAGCTTATATGAAAATGTTATAGAGCCTTTAACCGATAACGAAAAAAGTCAAATACGTGTTTGGGCTACCGGATGTTCAACAGGCGAAGAAGCCTATTCTGTTGCAATATTATTTCGTGAAGCCGCTGAAAAAAAAGGTTATAAGGGAGAGATAAAAATATTTGCTACCGATTTAGATCGCAGGGCAATAGAAATTGCAGGCAGGGGAATTTATTCTGAAAGTATAGTGGCCGATGTTGATACTTATTTGCTTCGGAAGTATTTTCATAAAAATGAAGGCGGGTTTAAAATCAACGAGGAAGTGCGTAATATGATTGTGTTTGCTACCCATAACCTGCTAAAAGACCCTCCTTTTTCAAAACTTGATTTGCTGATTTGTCGCAACCTTTTTATTTATCTGAAGCCGGATATCCAGTTAAGCCTGCTTTCACGTTTTTATCATAGTTTAAATAAAAAAGGGTATCTTTTTATGGGAAGTAGTGAAACCCTTGGGGTAATGGATGATGCATTTAGTGTGGTTGACATGAAAAATAAGATATTTAAGTATAGACCCGGTTTTTCTGCCCCACTTGTAGATGGGCTTGCCCTTGAAATTAAAAAGAATAAAGTACCCGGTGAAAGGAATACTGATTTGAGTGCCAATAATCGAGCGTTAAAATCGAATGAATTATTGGGCAGTGTTATTGATGAATTTATTCCACCTTCAATCATTGTTGATTCAAACTATTTTATTGTCAGCGTTATAAATAATATTAACCCTTTTATTGAAATACAAGCAGGAAACTATTCCAATGAACTTTTTTCAATATTACCCCGGGATATGGGGCTTTTTGTGAATAATCTTGTACGGGTTTTAAGAAATTCAAATGAAAATTATTCCAACAGGATTATTTCAGGTTTAAACAGCCTCGGTGATAAAACAGTGAATATTGAGGCCCGAAAGCTGTTTCAGGGTGAAAAAAAATTCTATATGCTTTCTTTTTCGGTTGTTGATAAAAAAATAACACCCGATGCAGATAAAAAGGAAATAGATGATTTCGATTATTCGTCGGAACAGGGTAACCGGGTTACTGAACTTGAAAATGAGCTTTCATCGGTAAAAGAGAGCTTGGCCGCCACGGTTGAAGAGCTCGAAAGTGCCAACGAGGAGTTGCAATCGTCGAATGAAGAACTTATTGCCTCGAACGAGGAACTGCAAAGTACCAATGAGGAGTTGCAATCGGTTAATGAAGAGCTTTATACCGTTAATTCTGAACATCAGCAAAAAATTGAAGAGCTGACCCGCTTGAACAGCGATGTAAACAATCTTTTGAAAAATACCGATGTGGCTGCAATTTACCTCGATAGTAAGTTGTGCATTCGAAAAATCACACCACAGGTAAGCAGTGTTACCAATATATTAGAAACTGATATTGGCCGGCCTGTTACCCATTTAACCTTAATGGATACATACCCGGAATTTGAAAACGATGTAAATGCTGTTCTAGAGAATTTACAGCCTGTTGATAAGGAAATTACCGATAAAAAAGGCTTGCCCATGTTTGTGCGTTTGCGCCCTTATCGTACCAGCAATAATGCTGTTGACGGGGTAATGGTGACCTTGATTGACATATCGGGATTATATGAAAGGGAAAAGTTGCTCCGTCTCGTTTTGGAAGAATCGCCGGTTACCACAATTATGGTTGACCATGAAGGCTGGATTGTTTATGCAAACAAAAAAGCTGAAGTGCTTTTCAATATAAACAAACAGGAAATTATGAAACGGAGCTATGATGCATCTGAATGGGAAATATCTGACCCCGAAGGAAAACCTGTTGATAGCAGTAAGCTGCCATTTGCAATAATTAAAAAAACAGGTAAGCCGCTCTATGGATTTAAGCATTTTATAAAAATACCCAAAAGAGAAAAAATATTGCTCACTATCGATGGGGTTCCGGTTTACATGGCTAATGATGAGTTTAAGGGAGTGGTTTTTACAATAAAAGTAAATGAGAATGAATGAGCAAATCCGTAAAAAAGAGCGTCTTAAAAGGCAGATAAAGGAGATATTGGACAAAAACGTTCAAAAAGACATTGATAAAATGGGTTTAGATGAGTTGGTGGCCGAAGTGAGTATTTACCATCAGGAGCTTGAATATCAAAATGAAGAGCTCATGCGTACCCAAAAACAATTAGAAGATACCAGGGCCGGATATCAATCGCTTTTTGATGATGCTCCATTGGGATATGTGATTTGTGATGAAGCATTAAAAATTATCAATGCTAACAAAACATTTTGCAAAATGGTGCAAAACAATAACACCAAAAATATAGCTCTTACAGATTTTATTTCCCCGGGTTTTCAAGATGTATTCTATTTGTATTACAGGGAGTTATATGAATATGATGAGTGTTCTAATATTGAAATTGAACTAAAATCAAATTCAAATGTAGTTCCCGTTATTGTTGATGGAAATCAGTTTCTGGAAAACAAAAAAATGTTATACCGCTTTACTT
>JAGYOI010000234.1 GCA_018399395.1 Prolixibacteraceae bacterium | reverse complement strand
ATTATGGATATGATCTTCAATCATTGTGGTTCAGAGCATTGGTGGATGGACGATATGCCCATGGATGACTGGATTAATCATTATCCGGAACATAAAATTACCAACCACAGGCGTACCGTTAACCAGGATCCGCATGCTTCTGAAGCTGATATTAAAGGCATGGTTGATGGTTGGTTTGTGCCGACAATGCCTGATTTAAACCAGCGAAATCCATTTGTGGCCACTTACCTGATCCAGAATAGTATTTGGTGGATTGAATATGCCGGTTTAGAAGGAATACGGCAGGATACCTGGCCATACCCCGATAAAGATATGATGGCAGATTGGACAGCCGCTGTATTGCGTGAATATCCCGATTTTAACATTGTGGGAGAGGAGTGGAGCAACAACCCGGCTATTGTTTCGTATTGGCAAAAAGGAAAGAAAAATGCCGATGGATATGAATGTTACCTCCCCAGTTTGATGGATTTTCCGTTGCAGGGCGCTGTAAGCAGCGGGTTAACGAATGAAGAATCATGGGGCGAAGGACTTATTGAAATGTACGAAGCCCTGGCCAACGATTTTCTTTATCCCGATGCTGATAATCTGGTCGTGTTTCCCGATAACCACGATATGTCACGTTTTTTTATGCAAGTTGACCAGGATGTTGACCTCCAGAAAATGGGCATTGCATTTTTTCTTACCACAAGGGGGATACCCCAAATATATTATGGTACCGAACTGCTTTTAACGCATGAAGGTGACCAGCATGGAGATATCAGGGCCGATTATCCAGGAGGATGGATCGGTGATGAGGTAAATGCATTTACCGGTGAAGGCCTGACTCAACAGCACGTTGATTTTAGGGATTATATGCGCAATATTCAAAACTGGCGCAAAACGAAAGCGGTAATACATAACGGCAAACTGACACATTTTGTACCCGAAAATGGCATGTATGTCTATTTCAGGCATATTGATAATGATGCAGTTATGGTGATTTTGAATAAAAATGAAACGGAAACCGCACTTTCAACACAACGCTTTGATGAAATATTGTATCCGTACACTTCGGGTGTTGAAATCATATCAGGAGAAAGAATCAATGATTTATCAACTATGACAATACCGGCAAGGTCGGCTTTTATTGTTGATCTGAATAGATAGTGATCATATTAATAGTGAGGTAGTCAAGAATTAAAAAGAAATTATGAAGATACAAAGGAGCATTATTACATTATTAATTGTAGCCCTGACATTGCCGATGGCAGCGCAACAATTGCAATCGCCCGACGGGCATTTTCAACTGAGGGTTGAAGTAAAGGACGGAAAGCCTTACTATGAGCTGGGTTATAAGGGTCAGTCTGTTATTGAACCCAGTTCTTTGGGGCTCGATTTGTACAATGATGAGCACAACTTGCTGAACGGTTTTGACATTTCATATACAGAAACAAGTACTTTCGACGATACATGGGAGCCTGTTTGGGGCGAGTATAAACAGATACGCAACCATTACAACGAAATGGCGGTTACCTTAAATCAAGCTGAAGCAAACCGTTACATTGTTATTCGTTTCCGTTTGTTTAATGATGGTCTGGGATTTCGCTACGAGTTTCCGAAGCAGCCAAACTTAAACTATATGGTAGTGAAAGAAGAACATACGCAGTTTGCCCTTACCGGCGACCATACTGCTTTTTGGATTGCCGGCGATTACGATACCCAGGAATACGATTATACCGAGTCGAAGCTGAGTGAAATTCGTGGTTTGATGGATGGGGCCATAACTGACAATGCATCGCAAACACCTATTTCGGAAACAGCGGTGCAAACAGCCCTGATGATGAAAACCGATAAAGGTTTGTACGTTAATTTACACGAGGCAGCATTAATTGACTACTCATGCATGCACCTCGAACTTGACGATGAAAATTTTGTGTTTCAATCGGTGCTAACGCCCGATGCACAAGGTAAAAAGGGCTATTTGTTGGCTCCATATACTTCGCCGTGGCGCACGGTTATCGTAAGCGACAATGCCGCTGATATTTTGCAATCGACCCTCACGCTGAACCTGAATGAACCTTGCAAAATTGACGATGCCTCGTGGATTAAACCCGTGAAATACATGGGCGTTTGGTGGGAAATGATAACCGGCAAAAGCTCGTGGGCATATACCGATGTACCTTCGGTTAAGCTGGGACATTTCGATTATTCCGAAGCCGAACCCAATGGGAAACATGCTGCTAATAACGAAAAAGTTAAAAGATACATCGACTTTGCTTCCGAGCATGGTTTCGACCAGTTACTGGTTGAAGGCTGGAATATTGGCTGGGAAGACTGGTTTGGCAAATCGAAGGATTATGTATTTGATTTTGTAACGCCATACCCCGATTTTGATGTTGATATGCTGAATGAGTATGCCCAATCGAAAGGCATTAAATTGATGATGCACCACGAAACATCGGGGTCGGTACGTAACTATGAGCGTCATCTCGATACAGCATACCAGTTTATGGCCGATTATGGTTATAATTCTGTAAAAAGCGGATATGTTGGCGACATGATCCCACGTGGCGAGCACCACTATGGCCAATGGTGTGTAAACCATTATCAGTATGCTTTGGAAAAAGCCGCTGAGTACAAAATTATGGTGAATGCACACGAAGCTGTGCGTCCTACAGGTGTTTGCCGTACGTATCCTAACCTGATTGGTAATGAGTCGGCACGGGGAACCGAATATGAGGCTTTTGGCGGTAATAAACCCTTCCATACAACAGTGCTGCCTTTTACCCGTTTAATTGGTGGTCCCATGGATTATACGCCGGGAATTTTCGAGATGGATATTTCAAAACTTAACCCCGATAACAATTCTTGGGTAAATTCAACCATTGCCCGCCAATTGGCACTTTACGTTACCATGTACAGTCCGCTGCAAATGGCAGCCGACCTGCCCGAACATTACAGCCGGTTTATGGATGCGTTCCAGTTTATAAAAGATGTAGCCATCGACTGGGACGATACCCGTGTGTTGGCTGCCGAACCCGGCGACTATATTACATACGCACGCAAAGAAAAAGGCACAAACAACTGGTTCGTTGGAACCACTGTTGATGAAGACGGATATACATCAAAATTAAATTTTGATTTTCTTGATAAAGGAAAAAAATATGTAGCTACCATTTATGCCGATGCTCCCGATGCGCATTACCGCAATAATGCACAGGCGTATGAAATACGTAAGGGGTTAGTTACCAGAAAGTCGAAACTAAAACAAAAATGTGCGCCTGGCGGAGGTTATGCCATAAGTGTAATTGAAGTGACCGATAAGGCACAAACAAAAGGATTAAAGAAACTATAATACAATGAAGAAACTTTTTTATCTGTCAATAGCTATTCTTTTCATCGCTTGTAATCCGGCACAGCAAGAAAAGAAAGCTGAATGTGTTGCTCTGGGTACAGAGGAAATATCAGCGCAGGCCAATTATCCTGTGTGGAGTGATGATGCCGTAATTTACGAAGTAAACGTGCGCC
>JAGYOI010000233.1 GCA_018399395.1 Prolixibacteraceae bacterium | reverse complement strand
TTAAAAATATAGTTTTATTACACAAAGAAAATCAAATAATTCGTAATTACATGCTACAAATCTTCTTTAAGCAAAGAAAGCAAATATTGGCCATATTGGTTTTTTTCGAGTGGTTTGGCCAATTCAGCCAGCCTTTTATCGTCAATCCATCCGTTTCGGTATGCGATTTCTTCAATACAAGCCACTTTTAACCCTTGACGTTGCTCTATAGTTGCAATAAAGTTCGAAGCCTGCATCAGGCTTTCGTGTGTGCCGGTATCGAGCCATGCCATCCCCCGCCCCATTAATTGCATGCTAAGGCTGCCCTCGTTAAGGTACATTTTATTTAAATCGGTTATTTCAAGCTCGCCCCGTGCCGATGGTTTTAATTGCTTTGCCTTTTTCACGACCGTATTATCGTAAAAATATAAACCGGTAACGGCATACTTCGACTTTGGTTTCTCCGGCTTCTCTTCAAGGCTTACTACAGCACCATTATGATCAAATGCCACAACACCATAACGCTCCGGATCGTTCACATAATATCCAAAAACCGTTGCGCCTTGTTGCAATTTTACAGCTTCACCAAGCAACCCTGAAAAGCCATAACCATAAAAAATATTGTCGCCTAATACCAGGCATACATTATCGTCCCCAATAAACTCTTCTCCAATAATAAAGGCCTGTGCCAATCCATCGGGACTCGGTTGTATAGCATATTCAATTGATATTCCAAGCTGTTTGCCATTGTCAAACAGTTTTTTGTACAACCCGATATCATCTGGTGTTGAAATAATTAAAATTTCACGTATCCCCGATAACATCAACACCGATAATGGATAATATATCATGGGCTTATCGTAAATCGGTATTATTTGTTTTGATATGCTCTTGGTTAGCGGATAAAGACGTGTTCCTGCCCCTCCGGCTAAAATAATTCCTTTCATGTTTCTTATCTTTTTATAATGTAATCAGTGCTGTCAATTTTTGATTTATAATAATCAATTGTTTGGGTTAATCCTTGTTCAAGTTCAATAAGTGGCTCCCAGCCCAAAATCTCCCTGGCAAGACTGATATCGGGTTTTCGCTTCATCGGGTCGTCATCAGGCAGGGGGTGCATAACAATTTCTGATTTTGAAATGGTGAGCCGTTTTATAATACTGGCAAGATCCTCGACCGAGTATTCATTTGTATTACCAATATTAACAGGCCCGGTTATATCGTTATTGGTATTCATTAAACGCACCAGGCCATCAACTACATCATCTACATATTGAAACGAACGTGTTTGTTTTCCATTTCCATAAACAGTAATGGGCTCATTTTTTAGTGCCTGTACAATAAAATTTGAAACAACCCGCCCGTCATTCAGTCTCATTCTGGGGCCATAAGTATTGAAAATGCGTGCAATTTTAATCCTCACCCCATTCTGATGATAATAACTCATAAAAAGCGATTCAGCGCACCGTTTTCCTTCATCGTAACTTGAGCGCGTTCCCAAAGGATTAACATTTCCCCAATATGTTTCGGGTTGTGGGTGAACTTCGGGGTTGCCATACACTTCACTGGTTGAAGCCTGTAAAATTTTTGCCTTAGTCCGTTTTGCCAGCCCCAACATATTAATCGCCCCCATTACCGAAGTTTTTATTGTTTTAATGGGGTTTACCTGGTAATGAACAGGTGATGCCGGGCAGGCAAGGTTATATATTTCATCTACTTCGGCATAAAAAGGCAAAGTAACATCATGCCTGACAAGTTCAAAATATTTGTTCCCAATAAGATGTTCAATATTTCGTTTAGTACCGGTCAGAAAATTATCCAGGCATATAACATCGTTACCTTCTTTCAATAACCTATCACATAAATGTGACCCGATAAAACCAGCTCCCCCGGTAATAAGAATTCGCTTCATCCCTTTAATGTTTTAGTATCAAGACGCAAGTATAAGACACAGGAAAAAATCAAGGTCGTAATAAAAACTTCCGAAAGATACGATATTATTGTTCGATAAAAAAATTGTCCACAGCTGCCAAAAAAGCACAGAACCTTTTGATTATTAACAATTAAATTTTACTTTTGCCGCGCATTTAGCAAAACAATATAAAGTCTAACACATTAAATTAAAAGTTATTAGATGACAGAAGAAAAAAAAGAACAAGTTGAGCAAAAAGAAGCTGTGGAGCAACCACAAGCTCAGCCTGAAGAAGTAAAAGCCGAGGAAACAAAAGAAGAACCAAAGGCCGAAGAAAACACCCCCGAAGAAAAAGAAGAAGAAAAAGAAACTGCAAAAGCCGATCCGGTTGCAGAACCTGATGAAGATTTTGACTGGGACAGTTTAAGTAACGACAGAGGTGTATCAAAGTCGCAGTCGCAGGAAAAAGATTTAGAAGAAATGTACAACAACACGCTTTCGACAATCCAGGAGAAAGAAGTGGTTGACGGTACAGTTATTTCAATGAACAAACGTGAAGTAGTTGTTAATATTGGCTACAAATCGGACGGCGTTGTCAGCTTAAACGAATTCCGTTACAATCCTGACCTTAAAGTTGGCGATACGGTTGAAGTTTACGTAGAAAGCCTTGAAGATAAAAAAGGCCAGCTTACCTTATCACACAAGAAAGCCCGGGCACTCCGCTCATGGGACCGCGTTAACGAGGCACTTGAAAAAGATGAAATTATCAAAGGATACATCAAATGCCGCACTAAAGGTGGTATGATTGTCGACGTATTTGGTATTGAAGCATTCTTGCCCGGCTCACAAATCGATGTTAAGCCAATCCGCGATTACGATATGTATGTTGGCAAAACCATGGAATTCAAAGTGGTTAAAATTAACCAGGAATTCCGTAATGTTGTTGTATCACACAAAGCCCTTATCGAAGCTGAACTTGAACAACAGAAAAAAGAAATTATTTCGAAACTTGAGAAAGGTCAGATTCTTGAAGGAACGGTTAAAAACATTACTTCATACGGTGTATTTATCGACCTTGGTGGTGTTGACGGACTTATCCACATTACCGACCTTAGCTGGGGACGTGTTTCACATCCGAACGAAATTGTTGAGCTCGACCAAAAAATCAACGTGGTTATACTCGACTTCGACGATGACAAGAAACGTATTGCCCTTGGCTTGAAACAATTAACCCCACACCCATGGGATAGCTTAAGCGAAGAACTTAAAGTTGGCGATAAAGTAAAAGGTAAAGTAGTTGTACTTGCCGATTACGGTGCTTTTGTTGAAATCGCCCCGGGTGTTGAAGGTTTGATCCACGTTTCAGAAATGAGCTGGAGCCAGCATTTACGCAGTGCACAGGACTTCCTCGCTGTAGGCGACGAAGTTGAAGCCCAGATTTTGACCTTAGATCGCGAAGAACGTAAAATGTCACTTGGCATTAAACAACTTCACCCCGATCCATGGGAAAAAATCGAAGAGATTTACCCTGTTGGTTCAAAACACAAAGCTAAAGTACGCAACTTCACCAACTTTGGTGTATTTGTAGAAATTGTTGAAGGTGTTGATGGATTAATCCACATT
>JAGYOI010000232.1 GCA_018399395.1 Prolixibacteraceae bacterium | reverse complement strand
CAAAGGAGCAGTGAATTTATTGTTTGTTGACTAATTGATTTTGCCACAAGGCTCCATACCCCAAACCCATAAAAAGCCATTGAAATACCTATGCCACCTGACACAATGCTTGAAATAACTGATACTTTAGTTTGCAGTTTAAAATCTATGCGCTTGGTAAGGATTGTTCGCTGGATTATTGTTAGTGCATCGATCACCAGCACTCCCCCTAGCACTCTCACCAATGGTATTAACTGAGGTTCTTCAAAAAACTTGCTTATGGAAGGTGCAGCAACAAATAAAATTCCATAAAAAAAAATCCCAACAACCAGATTAAAATAAAACACGGTGGAGTAATCGGCCTCCGAACAATGTTTCTTTCGTATTAGAGCCGAACCAAACCCACTATTAATAAAAGTAGATGAAATAGCGATAAAAATGGTTATCATTCCAATCAGCCCGAACTCTTTTGGGGTCAACAGCCTTGCAAGTATAATACCCACAATAAAGGAAATCCCTTGTTTGGAAAAGTTGTCAATAAAACTCCATATTAAACCATTTACGGTTTTTTGTTTAAGTGTTCCCAATTAAACGTGTTTTTTAAAGACGTTGGCTAAAACTCTTACTTTGTTTCCCTTTCCCATTAGTAATTCAGTAAGGTATGAACCAATGAAGTAATCGGCTTCTGTTATGAGTGCATGTTTCATTTTTCTAATGGTCTATTTGTGTTAGCTGGCAGCAGGCTGCCACGGTCGTTCCTCCCTCGCCAACCCTTGTGTTGTAAGCTCATAAATCGTGTCTTCATGCGAAGCATGGCCATTGTGAGCGTAGTGTAACAATCCCATTCGGCATGGAATAATCTGCTACTGTCCGAAAGTTTAGTTCCTTTTCAGTTTTTTGGTAATTTATCTAAATCAAACCCAGTATTATTCTTTCCGTATTCAATCCCACCATCAGTACCGGGGCTTCTTCCTTGGCTTCGGGGCATTGCAGACTTCTTTTAATTTTTAAGCAACTTACTATTTTTTTACCTTTCGGTTTGCAGCTCTTTGGCCACTATTGAAGTGAATATTTTAGCTCCTTTATTATTCAAATGAAAAGGATCTGCAAAATATTCGGGATGTTCCAAAAAGAGCTTATTGCTTTCAACATTGTACACGTTTAAGTTAAATTTTTCATGTAAATGCTTTGAAACTTCTTTGTAAACACTCTCTCCATTATTATTTGCTACATAATGTGGCGAAACAAATACAAATAGTTCGATATCTTTCTCCTGACATATTTCAACAAATCGATACAATGCAATCATTTTATCAGCATCAACAATTTGTTTGCTTATTGTCTTTGGTTTCAAATCACCATCATATGTTCTATTTATAGGTATAAAACCATGATGAGAATTATAAAAAGGATAAACGTTATTTCTTAAGGTTGGATATTGCAGCGAGTTAAAAGGATAAATGGCTGATTGCAATTTCACTTGCTCACTTTCGCCCCTGAGCAAAACAGCATTCATGCAGGCAGCAGACCTGCGGGCGAAAGGCAGCAACACGCCTAATTTTTCTGTATCCCATTGTGGTGGGGTTATTTCAAAATCGATAGACATCAATTCCAAAATAGCCATTTTAGGAGTGTATCGTTCCAGTGTAGCTTCAAGCAATGCCTTGTGATAATAAATATTCTGTCCACCGGAGCCAACGTTATAACAAGTCATCCCCAAGGAATCCTCAATGATCTGGGGATTGTAATGATGAAGCGCTCTGGAAGAGCCAAAAATCAGAATGTCTTCATTTGTTCCTAAAACGGAATGAATAAGCCTATCGTTTTGCCTGCTTTTTTCAGAAAAGTATAAAGCATCGTAAATGCTTCCAAACGCAAAATCAAGTAAACCCGTAAAAAGAAGGAGGAAAAATATGTATTGAATATTCTTATCTTTCATTGGATCAAAACTGGAAGTAAATAAACTGCCCTCCGTCAAACACACCTATTGATAAAATAATTATAAGCAACATAGAGGATGCAAAAGCACTTACCATCGGCTTTTCACTTTCAAAGAAGCGGTATCTTTCGGGAAAATACTCATCGTGTATTTCCTTAATAATCAGAATTGCAAGACCAAAAAGACCATAAATATAGGTTGTAACACTCTCTTTGAATGGGATGCCCGGATCAGTAAATATTTTACCAAGTACCGAAAAAGCATCACTTGTACTATTTGCCCTGAAAAAGACCCAGGCCAACAATACCAGTATAAAATTGATGAGTATTAACCCTGCCTTTAAAGCTGTAAACTTTTTAAATCTTTTTCTGTCGAATTTAAAATACTTTTGAATTGTAATATAGAGCCCATGCAAAGTGCCCCAAATAACAAATGTCCAATTTGCTCCATGCCATATTCCACTCACCACAAAGGTGATAAAGATATTGAAGTAATTCCTGGCTTTACCCACCCTGTTGCCTCCTAGTGGAATGTAAACATAATCCCTGAACCAGGTAGAAAGTGAAATGTGCCAGCGATGCCAGAATTCGCCAATATTAGTTGAAAAATAAGGTCTGTTAAAGTTTGTCATTAAATCAAATCCCATGATACGCGCAGCACCAATGGCGATATTGGAATATCCTGCAAAATCGCAATAAATCTGGAAAGCAAAGAAAAAAGTGGCAATCAGTAAGGTAGTTCCATTATGATTATCAACATTGTTATAGGTAGCATTTACGAACAATGCTAAACGATCTGCAACAACCAATTTCATAAAAAAGCCCCAGATCATTTGCTTTAAACCAAGTACCAGCCGTTCAGTATCAAAGCTGTGCATACGATGAAACTGAGGTAATAAATTTTTTGCCCTTTCGATAGGCCCTGCCACCAATTGAGGAAAGAAGGAAACAAAAAGGGCATAAATCCCAAAATGTCTTTCTGCCTTAACATCGCCACGATACACATCAATGGTGTAGCCTACTGCCTGGAACGTGTAAAATGAGATGCCCACTGGAAGAAGCAGGTCGAGATTGGGTACCGGCCATCTTAAATTAAATGTTTCAAGAACAGTAAAAACTGATTCATTTAAGAAGTCGAAATACTTAAATGTAAAAAGAATTCCAAAATTGATGAGCAAACTAATGGTAAGAAAGAGTTTCTTCTTAAAGCGAGTTTCTGTATGCTCAACCAATAAACCACAGCCCCAGGTAACAATCGTTGAAGCAAAAATCAAAATAGCATAAACCGGTTTCCAGTTCATGTAGAAATAGTAGCTGGCAATTAACAGGAACAGCCACCTGAGCTTATGCGGGAGCAGGTAGTATAGAAGTACTACCGTTGGGAAGAAGATGAGGAATATGAATGAGTTAAAGAGCATTTAGATGATGTGGTTACCTGTTTCAGGTTTGTTGTTTCACAGTGTTACACGGTGTATTACACTGAGTTACTCTGTGATATTTTTTTGAATATTGTAAGTTGTTGAAAAACGCTCTGGCTTCTTCTGTGGAGCAGAGATAAGGTTCGAGGCCTTTTTCTTTTAAATATCTTTCGGCGATTTCAGC
>JAGYOI010000231.1 GCA_018399395.1 Prolixibacteraceae bacterium | reverse complement strand
AAACAAAAAAATACGGATATGTACAACTTAATCAACGGCACCACAACATTGAAATGCCCGAAATACTTGTGGCCGATTTAAAAGAAGCTTACAAGCGAAAACAAATGAAATCGCATTTCACACCACTACTATTCGAAGCCATTGAAAATGCAATTTCCCAGAATGAACAAGTTATTTTATTTCAAAACCGGCGGGGCTTTTCGCCTTTTATACAATGCCGCAACTGTGGCTGGATACCCCAATGCAAACACTGTGATGTAAGCCTTACATACCATAAATTTTTTAACAACCTTCAGTGCCATTATTGCGGTCATACGGCCAAACTCCCCGAGCATTGTGCCGAATGTGGATCAGAGGATATCCAAACCAAAGGTTTTGGCACCGAAAAGGTTGAAGATGAATTGAAAATATTATTCCCCGGCATAACAATTGGCCGCCTTGATTATGATGCAACACGCACTAAACATGGGTTCGAAAAAGTATTACACCACTTTTCAACCGGTAAAACGCAAATACTGGTAGGTACACAAATGATAACCAAAGGGCTCGATTTTGACAATGTAAGTACCGTTGGAATCCTGAATGCCGATAACATGCTCAACTATCCTGATTTCAGGTCATACGAACGGGCTTATCAACTGATGGCTCAGGTAAGTGGCCGTTCGGGCCGGAAAACAAAAAGAGGAAAAGTAATTATACAAACATCACAACCCAAACATCATGTGATTGAGCTGGTAAAAGAAAACAATTACGATAGATTTTTCAACGATTATATCGAAGAACGAAAAATGTTCCGTTACCCACCATGGTATCGTTTAATCAATATTACGATAAAACATAAAAACCGCGACCGGGCTATTACTGCATCAAAACAATTAGGTGCAGAGCTGCGTAAATCGTTCAAGGCCCGCGTGCTTGGGCCCGACTTCCATTTAATAAGCCGTGTTCAGCAGTATTACCAACTTATAATCCGAATAAAACTTGAAAAAACAGTATCGCCCGCTTCAGCAAAAAATGAAATTTTAGGAAGTATCAAAAAGGTTACTAACTTTGAAAACAACAGCTCGGTTCAGATTAACATCGACGTTGACCCTTTGTAAACAGAATTCACCACCGCTTAAATCAGCTACATATCAATGAACTAAACAATAGCCCAAAATAAATGATGACTATTTGAGTTAAAATATTAATTTTGGGTGACAAAAAATCAATCGCAAATGGGTAAAATTATTTCACTTGCAAATCAAAAAGGCGGGGTTGGTAAAACAACCACAGCAATCAATTTATCAGCCAGTTTAGCGGCACTCGAAAAAAAAGTTCTAATTATCGATGCCGACCCACAGGCCAATGCAACATCGGGTTTCGGGTTCGACTTAAAGGCTATTGAAAACAGTATTTACGAATGCATTATTGACAACATCGAACCTGAAAATGCCATTCTTAAAACTGAAATCGACGGGCTCGATATCATACCATCACACATCGACCTGGTTGGTGCAGAAATTGAGATGCTGAACATGCCGGATCGCGAAAAAATACTAAAAAACGTAACCGATTCCCTTAAAGAAAAATATGACTATGTCTTAATTGACTGTTCACCATCGCTTGGGCTCATAACTGTTAATGCATTAACAGCAGCCGATTCGGTAATTATCCCGGTTCAATGTGAATATTTCGCGCTCGAAGGCCTTGGCAAACTGCTAAATACAATTAAAATCATTCAAAACAGGCTCAACACCGAGTTGGCTATCGAAGGTTTTTTACTTACGATGTACGATTCGCGCCTGAACTTATCAAACCAGGTTTACGAGGAGGTTAAGCGTCATTTTCAGGACATGGTGTTCAAAACCGTCATCACGCGAAATATACGTTTAAGCGAGGCGCCAAGTTATGGTAAACCAGCTTTACTGTACGATGCATCCTCAAAAGGTGCTGTCAGCCATTTAAACCTGGCAAAAGAACTGATAGAGAGAAACAAGAACAATTAAATATTATATTTTGCAAATCCATTAAACATGGCTAAAAGGAATGCATTAGGAAGAGGGCTTGGCGCATTGATGACCGATGCCGACGAAGTACAAAATCCAGCCGCAGCAATCGACGAGATTAATGTCCGTGACATCGAAGCCAACCCCTGGCAACCCCGTACAACTTTCGACGAAGAAGCAATGGCCGAACTTTCAAGGTCAATTAAAGAGGTTGGGATTATTCAACCCCTAACCTTGAGAAAGACCGGTGAGAACAAATATCAAATTATCGCCGGCGAACGTCGTTTCAGGGCATCAAAAATGGCCGGGCTTAAAACAATACCCGCTTTCATCAGGGAATCGGACGATAAAAACATGCTCGAGCTTGCCCTGGTCGAAAACATCCAGCGCGAAGACCTTGACGCCATTGAAGTTGCGCTGAGCTATCAACGTCTTTTAGATGAATGCAACCTAACGCAGGAAACTCTAAGCGACCGTGTTGGCAAAAAACGTTCTACAATTTCAAACTACCTCCGACTGCTAAGGCTTCCGGCGGTAATCCAAAAAGCCATTCGCGACCACGAAATTTCAATGGGGCATGCCCGCGCTATTATCAACGTCAAAGATCCTGAAACACAGGTGATGCTTTATAAGCAAATCATTAATTACGATTTTTCGGTACGTAAAATTGAAGAAATTGTACGCAAGTTGAACTCCGAAGAATCAAAAGACGACAAACCAAACAGAAAACCGGCTACCAAGTTCCCAAAAGAATACGAACAATTACAAAGTCACCTTTCAAAACATTTCGACACCGATGTTGATTTTAAAATCAACAATAAAGGGAAGGGAAAAATCGTTATTCCTTTTGGCTCAACAAACGATCTGGAACGCATAATTGGTATTCTGGACAAATTAAACAAGTAAGGAAATTGAATACAATTCAAGTAAAAAGTGTACTGTTTTTAATTTTTATGTTGATGTTACTTGCATCCAATGCACAATCAGGCGACAGCATTCAAAGTGAAATCAGTACCAACAATCAGAATGATACAATTGAGGTCACGGCCGATACGTTAATACAGCAAAAAGAACACCTTCCACGAAGGGCAACCATGCTTTCGGCTGTATTGCCCGGGCTAGGTCAAATTTACAACAAACAGGCATGGAAAGTACCGGTTATATATGCCGGCTTTGCAGGATGGGCTTATGGTATTGCTTGGAACCAAGAACGCTATATCAGTTCGCGAAAGGCCTATTTTGATTTAATCGATGGAGATCCATCCACATCATCGTATAACGATTTTTTTGAAGTGCCCATAAGTGAAGAAGAAGCTGCCAATAATTATGAACAACGCTTTTTGCAGGCCATTAATGGCTACAACAGGCAACGCACACTGGTTATGGTAGGCACGGCAGCCTTTTACATCCTGAATATTTTAGATGCCAATGTAAATGCACACTTCATTGATTTTAATGTATCAGAAGACCTTACCTACAATTTTAAACCTATAGCCATTGATCCGGTCACAAATAATCCTATTTTTGGCGTTAGCTTAGCATATAATTTTTAACGGAGAAGATTTTGAGTATGAGAAGA
>JAGYOI010000230.1 GCA_018399395.1 Prolixibacteraceae bacterium | reverse complement strand
GGATAGCGCAAGCTGAGCTCACGGGCTTTCTTGACCTCTTGCACCGGGACTTCCCTAATAATTTTAAAAATGGGCTTGAGCCGGTTCTCAACAACATTTATCAGAAAATATGCCGATACGAAAAATATTATAAACATCAATACCGCGAACAGGAGCATGTAATGCCAAAACTCTTCAATAATATAATGTGTAAAAATAAACACGACACCCGACACTATTAATGCAATAACCAATGCCAACCAAAACGCTATTATCTTAGGACGTAAACTTTTCATATCCGTTTAAAACTTTTATCTTACAAAAAAATGAATATCAAAAACCAGCATACAAAATTAATAGAAAAACAAAGCAAAAATACTGACCCTCAAACTTTACCTTTAGTTAACATTTTTTTAAAGCAGCCACAATGTAAATCGTTATAAATGCTCGTATTTTGGCACCCGTAAAAATGCGAGATATTATTTATTGTTTTTAAGAAAGAAAAAATGAGTGAGATCTATTTAATTCTGGTAATTGTTCTGTTCGCGTTGGCAATATCCGACCTGATTGTTGGGGTTAGCAACGACGCTGTGAACTTTCTAAACTCGGCAGTTGGCTCAAAAGCCGCCCCAAAATGGGTCATTTTTGGTATTGCCAGCCTCGGTGTTCTTGCAGGAGCAACATTCTCGAGTGGCATGATGGAAGTTGCCCGAAAGGGTATTTTCAATCCCGACATGTTTGTTTTTGCCGATATTATAATCATTTTTCTTGCAGTAATGATAACCGATGTTATCCTGCTTGACTTGTTTAACACCTTTGGGATGCCTACCTCAACAACCGTTTCAATCGTTTTTGAATTACTGGGATCGGCCGTTGCTGTTTCAATTGTAAAAATCAGGCAATTAGGCGACTCACTTTCTGTTTTGGGCGATTACATCAACTCCGACAAAGCGCTACTCATTATAACGGGCATACTGCTCTCGGTAGTTATTGCGTTTACGGTGGGCGCTATTGTACAATGGATTACACGTGTTTTATTTTCGTTCCGGTACGACAAACGTTTCAAAATGTTTGGTGCGTTATATGGAGGGATAGCCATTGCTGCCATCACCTATTTTATGATCATCAAAGGTGCCAAAGGCGCTTCTTTCATGTCGGAAGAAACCGTTTTGTATATCAAAAACAACATGATCGTTATTTTAGCCGGGAGCTTTTTGGTGTGGACCGCCCTATTGCAACTTCTACGATGGGTTTTCAAAATTGATATACTAAAAGTAATTGTTTTGGTTGGCACATTTGCCCTTGCCATGGCTTTTGCCGGTAACGACCTTGTAAACTTTATTGGTGTGCCGCTTGCCGGTTTCGAATCGTTCAAAGCATGGACTGCCTCAGGTGCACCGGCCGATTCCTTCTCGATGGGGATGTTGGCTGGAAAAGTAAAAACACCAACGTTTATGTTGTTAATAGCCGGACTTGTAATGGTTGTTACACTGATCATGTCGAAAAAAGCACAAAGCGTTGTTAAAACTTCTATCGACCTTTCACGCCAGAACGAAGGGGACGAACGTTTTGGCTCTTCAGCGCTCTCACGTATGCTTGTCAGAAGCAGTGTGCGTATTGACGAGCTAAATAAAAAATTCATGCCGAACGCTTTAAACCGACGAATTCAAAAACAGTTTGAACCGGCATATTCAGACGATTCAATTTCAGTAGCCGACCGGCCTGCATTCGACAAACTCAGGGCGGCTTCAAATTTAATCGTTGCCAGTATCCTCATATCAATTGGTACTTCACTTAAATTACCCCTTTCAACAACTTATGTAACGTTTATGGTTGCCATGGGTACATCGCTGGCTGATAAAGCCTGGGGGCGCGACTCGGCAGTATACCGTATTTCTGGGGTATTTAGCGTAATTGGGGGATGGTTTTTAACTGCACTTATCGCATTTACGGTAGCGTTTATCGTAGCCCAAATTCTTATATGGGGTGGCTTCTATGCTATTTTTGTAATGGTAGCTATCGCACTGTTCGTTATTATTCGCACACAAGTTCTTTTCCGTAAGCGCTCAGCAAAAGATAAAGAAGATGAAGAAGATGCAATAGACCAAAATATTAATACCAATATTGTACTCGAAAAATGCAACAAGAACACGGTAAAGGCCATTATTGCCACATCAAAAGCATATTTCCTTTGTTTTGAAGGGTTCTTTGAAAACGACAGGCAGCAATTGAAAAATGCAATGAAAGAAAGTGATGACTTTAACGATAAAGCCAAAAGACTTAAAGATACGGTTTACAAAAACATATCGAAACTGCAACAAGATTCAGTTGATACCGGACATTTTTATGTACAGGTTGTCGACTACCTGAGAGAAATGGCACACTCACTGAATTTCATTGTAAGCCCGGTTTACACGCACTTTGAGAATAAGCATAAACCATTTATGAAGGAGCAGATTGAAGACTTTAATGAGTTTGCTACTGAACTGAATGAATTTTTCAACCATGCACTACACATCCTTAAGGAAGAGAAATTTGATCAACTGGACGAGCTTATTACAATGCGCGAGGACTTGTTCACAAGGCTCAAAAAGCTCGAAAAGAAACAAATTAAACGATTAAAGTCTAAAGATGTTTCAACCCGGAATTCTATGCTTTATTTCAAAGTGATTAGCGAAACCAAGAACCTGTTGCTGCATTTGATTAATGTAGTAAAAGCTCAACGGGATTTTATTCTTGAAACGGTTGATCAAACTGAAAGTGATGACTAAACACTTATGCATTCAATAGATTGTCAGATTTTAGACATGAGACTATAGACTTTTAATAAAAATAGCTGCAAAAAATTGCAGCTATTTTTGTTTAATCGTTTCTATATATTTCCTGTACACAACAGGGTTATCAAGTTGCGGAGTTTTTACTTCAAATACCGCTGGCTTATTTGAATGCACAAAATCTTCAATTTGTTTATCGATTTCCTCAACGCTTTTGCCAAAAAAATACGCCAAACCAAAGGATTCAACCATTTTGCCAATATTTACCGGATGTGATGTTTCTATGTAGTCATTAAATCCATCAAATGATGATGGGCCATCTAACAATCGGAATATACCACCGCCTGAATTATTAATCATGATAATCCTCAAATTCGACGGCAGGTTACGGTTCCACATCGCATTAGAATCATAAACAAAGCTCAGGTCGCCAACAAAAACAAAAGTAAGCAGGTTGGTTTGTGAGGCATAACCTGTAGCTGTCGATAAACATCCATCAATGCCCGACACTCCCCTGTTGGCAAACACTCCGTGCATATTACCAAACTCAAAAAGTTGTCCATAACGAATTGGGCTGCTATTCCCAAAATGAACAGCAGCACCATCGGGTATTTTCTTCAAAAAAGTATCAAAAACTTTTATGTCTGAGAATTCTGCTTCTTTTAAAAATGAATTGTGGTTGTAAAGCGTTTTATCATTGACCTCATGCCAGACTTTTAAAAATCCGGCATCAGCATCGTGTATATCAGAAAGGATTGCAAACAACTCACTGGCCGGGTCGCCAACAATATTCTCCGTTAAATTACCGTAAGTATCAATCCCGTCTTTCTTTTCA
>JAGYOI010000023.1 GCA_018399395.1 Prolixibacteraceae bacterium | reverse complement strand
GGTGTGCCAGATATCGATGATGAATGTCCGGATACGCCCCGTGGTGTAAAAGTTGATGAAGATGGTTGTCCGCAGGACCGTGATAAAGACGGGATACCCGATTATCTTGATGATTGTCCGGATGATCCGGGATTGCCTGAATATAATGGTTGCCCCGACACCGATGGTGATGGCATAATTGACAAAGAAGATGATTGTCCTGAACTACCTGGTTTGCCTGAATACAATGGTTGTCCCGATACCGATGGCGATGGGGTTATCGATCCGGATGATTTGTGCCCCGATACACAACCTGGAATTATGGTCGACCAATATGGGTGCCCTGTCGATTCGGATGGCGACGGTTTAACTGATGATGTTGACCAATGTCCTGATGAATACGGTCCGATGGAGTACATGGGATGCCCAGAACCTCCTGATGTAGGCTGGCCTGAGATGCAGGAAGAAACACCACCTGAAGTGTACTTTGAAACGGATGAATATGAGCTTGATCCTGAAGCAGAAGCCGAGTTGGATAAAATAATTGATTATTTGTTTGAAAATCCAATGATGAATATCCGCTTGTATGGCTTTGCCGATCCCCGTGGTACTGAAGAATATAACGATGTGTTATCGGCCCGCAGGGTAGAAGCTGTTAAAAAATACCTGATGAGAAAAGGGGTTCCTGAAAACAGGATTATGGTTAAAGCACTGGGTGAAATTCAGGAAGTTCAGACTGATGAAGGAGATGAAGATGCTACTATTGATCAAAAATTCCGAAAAGCACGTAAGGTGCAATTTGAAACATTCTTCTTTATGCGATAGGGGCAAGTGAATTTATTTAAGGGTGCGTAATGAATTAAGTTGGCTCATAAACATTTTTAATTTTCATTTATTCAGCGAATTATGAGATTATTTCCGGCAGTATATTTTATTACACACCCTAAACTAAGTTCCCTTTTCCTTCTCGTATTACCGATATTTCATCCTCTGAACAATCGATAATTGTTGAAACCTGGTTGTCTCCAAAGCCACCATCAACAACCGCGTCTACTATCTTTTCATATTCTTCGTATATCAATTCAGGGTCAGTCATATAACCCTTTATTTCATCCTGGCTGTGAACTGATGTTGAAAAAACCGGGTTGCCTAATTCTTCAACAATATGCCGAATTATAGCGTTGTTGGGAACCCTGATGCCAACTGTTTTTTTCTTCTTTTTGAAATAACGGGGTACATTATTGCTGGCGGTTAGTATAAATGTAAAGGGCCCTGGTAAATTTCTTTTCATTAATTTGAAAACAGAATTTAGTATGGGCTTGCTATAGTTGGATAAATGACTTAAATCGTGGCAAATAAACGAGAAATTTGATTTTTCAACTTTTATCCCTTTTATCTTGGCTACTTTTTCCACAGCCTTACTGTTCATAATGTCACAACCAAGGCTATAAACTGTATCGGTGGGGTAAATGATAATACCACCCTGACGGAGTATTTCAACAACCTCCACCACTTTATTCATGTCCGTATCTTTCTCGTATAATTTGATGTATTTCGCCATAATTTTTAACGATTTATGACAAAAATAACATTTTATACGTTAGCGTTTCCAGAAAGAAGGAGAAAAGAGAACGATGATGGTAAACAACTCAAGGCGCCCAAGCAGCATTAAGAAAGATAAGAACCACTTTCCTCCATCGGGAATGTGTGCAAATGTTGCAGAGGGACCAACTGATCCTATACCCGGGCCAATATTCCCCAAGGATGTTGCAACAGCACCAAATGCCGTTTCAAAATTATCAACAAACACCATGAATATCAATGTGCTGACAAAAAATACAATAATATATAAAAAGAAAAAAGCCAATACATTTGTGATAATTTGTTGATTTACTGATTTTTTATTGAAGCGAACAGGTATAATGGCATTAGGGTGTATAAGCCTGCGCATTTCATAGTAGGTGTTTTTTATCAGAAGAACAATTCGCATTATTTTTATGCCACCCCCGGTTGATCCGGTTGATCCGCCTATGAAGAAAAGCATCAAAATGACAGCTGTTAAAAACGGTGTCCACAATAAATAATCGCTGGTAGCATAACCTGTTGTTGTAATAATCGATACGGCCTGAAACAGTGCATCACGAATCGATTGTTCAATTCCGGAATTTGAAGTTAATATTAGTCCGATTGATAATATTGTGGCTGCGATGCCAATAAAAATGAGGTAAAACTTATACTCTTCGTTCCTGAACATTTTTCGCGGTTTCCCCGTGATAGCAAAAAAAGAAAGGGAAAAGTTTGTGCCTGCCATAATCATAAAAAATATGATTATATATTGAATATACGCGGAGTCCCAATGAGCGATACTGGCTTGCTTTGTTGAATATCCCCCTGTAGCCATTGTTGTAAAAGAATGGCAAATAGCATCAAAAAAATTCATTCCGCCAAACATTAATAAAATTGTTTCAGCGGCAGTAAACATTAAGTATATATTCCATAGAATTTTTGCCGTATCTTTTATTTTTGGGTTCACCTTATCAGGGGCTATTCCGGGTGATTCAGCAGCAAATAGCGACATGCCGCCAATACCAAATGCAGGTAAAACAGCTAACGATAAAACCACAATTCCCATTCCGCCAAGCCATTGTGTCAAACTTCGCCAAAAAAGAATTCCGTGAGGAAGTTCTTCAATGTTGTTTAATATGGATGATCCGGTAGTGGTAAAACCGGAAATTGTTTCGAAAAACGCGTTTGTGTAATTTGGAATAGAGCCACTGAATACGTATGGGAGACTTCCAAATAAAGAGAAAAAAATCCAAACAAGACTTACAATTACATATCCCTCGCGCCGGCCAATGTTCTTTTTGGCTTTGAACGTTAGCATCATTGAAACAACACCTACGGTAATGGTAATTAAAGCTGAATATAAAAATGAAGACGTGTCGCCGTCATTATAGATTCCGGCAACAATTAAAGGCAGTATCATAAACAACCCTTCACCGATAAGGAGGAACCCAAGTGTCCGGATTATGATTTTATAGTTTAACACCTGTCGTATTATTTAAAGAATTTATCGATTTTTTTGATAGCCGCTGGCAAAGCAAAAACAACAACCCGGTCGCCAGATTGTATCTGGGTCTCACCCGTAACAATAAAGCTTTGATCGCCTCTGATCACACCTCCGATTTTGGCATTATCCGGGAAATCTAACTGCTTAACTAACCGGGTTGTTACCTTTGAACCTTCATGTGCAATAACTTCAACAGCTTCAGCTTCAGTGGCCGTTAAGCATTTTATACTCGATATTTCAGAATGCATTGAAAAGCGGTATATGAAACTTGCGGCGATAAATTTTTTGTTTATTACACTTCCAATTCCAATTTGTTCGGCTAAGCTAATAAAATCGATGTTTTCAATTTCTGCAACTGAACGTTTTACCCCCATTTTTTTAGCTAATTGGCAGGTGAGAATATTCGTTTCAGAGTTACCGGTAACAGCAACAAATGCATCCATTTTATCAATGCCTTCTTCTTTTAATAAGTCGAGGTTCCTGCCATCACCATTTATTACCAGTACATTACTAAAACGATCGGCAATTTGTTGACACCTCTCTTTATTTTGTTCAATAACCTTAACGTTAAACTGATCTTCGAGTTTTTCTATTGCCCGTTGTGCAATACGGCTTCCACCAAGGAACATTATATTCTTTACTCCGAAAAAAGTCTTTCCGGCTTTGTTGTATAGGTCTTGCATTGAATCGCGGGTTGTAACAAAGTAAACAATGTCGCCCGCAAGAATTTGATCTTTTCCCTTAGGTATGATGGTATTATCTTCGCGCGTTATGGCTACAGCCCGGAAACCATCCGAAACTTGGGCAATATCGGCAAGTGATTTATTGACAATTTCTGTGGCATTTTCACGAATTTTTATTCCGAAAAGCATTAGTTTTCCACCCGAAAATTCATGGGTTACCCTTGCCCCGGGTTGTTTTACCGATGCAATAATCTCTTTGGCAGCTAACGATTCGGGATAAATAAGTTCATCAACCCCTAATTCAACAAACTTAGGTTTGTTTACTTTTCTGATATATTCCGCATTATTTATGCGGGCCAATGTTTTTTTAACCCCTAAATCTTTTGCTAAAATACAGGCTAAAACATTTCGTGATTCGTATGGTGTAACAGCAATAAAAAGATCAGCTTTGGCTATTCCGGCTTCTTTTAAGTCTTCAATTGAATTTGCAGCTCCATTAACTGTTAGCAGGTCAACCTGATTGGCAATTAGTTGCAATTTATCATTGTCATCATCCATCAATACGATTTCATGATCATCCTTACTCAACATTCTTGCAAGGTGTGTACCTACCTCTCCGGCACCGGCAATTACTACTTTCATTGGTATTGGTTTTTATAAAACTAATATAAATACTTACTGTTGTCTTATCATCGACAGATAAATATTACATGGCAAAGTAATGTATAATGTTTAAGATTGTCCAAATATTGAAATTGATTTTTTCACTATTTATCTTATTTAAAATGATTGAAAATTATTATTTACCATGCTTCAACGATAATTGCACGTTGATCTGTTTTTATAGGTGCATTATCGTTTTTTAAATCTTGTCGAAAATAGCTCATTTTATTGTTTTTAATGGCAAGTAAAGAAATCTTTTCCTTTTTATTAACGTAAATTTCTGACATTTTGGTTTTCCAGGTTAAATGAGCAGGAATATCATTTATGTTTTCTGAACCAGAAAAGTTTTTCGTTATCTGAACATGCATGTTTTTAAAGAAAATATGCTCATTTGTCCGATAAAGATTATCATTTATAATTGTGTCCCGGGGTAAGAATACAGGTTGTTTTGTGTGGAAGTACCCTCTTGAATTGTTGAGTATTCTTTTTGAATAAGTTGAAAGTGTATCTGATTGGTTAAAATAATAATGGTTTCGCCCGTTAATGATGCTTAATAGATTTTCGTTGTAATGATTATAAAAAACAATGTAGTTTTGATTGTGTATTTGGTATGAATGTGCTGTATGCTTGATAAATAATATGAGGAAGAGTGAAATTAAAACCATAAAATATTTATATTTTCTGGAAAGGCATAGTAACCCTAAAACGAATATAATTGCATAGCAAATTATAACCGTTGTTTGAGTAATCCAAATATCTGATATTACAGCACCTGGTAAATTATCAATTTTGGTTATAAAAATATTCATTGTTTTTGCAACTGCCGATAAGCCATTGCCAATTAAGTTGTTTAATACTGAAAAAGGCATCATGATAAAGAAAAGGATGCTCCCGTATAACAAAATGGTAGCTGCTGGTATAACAATGAAATTGCTAACCCAGAAATAAACCGGAAATTGATGAAAGTAAAAAAGACTGAAGGGCAGGGTGCCGATTTGAGCAGAGAGTGATACGGCAAAAAGTCCCCAAATACTGTTGGCAATTCGGTTGTTAAATGAAAACCAGTTGGCTATTTTGGGCTGAAAAAAAACAATTGACAATACCGCTGTGTACGATAACTGAAATCCTACTTCATAAATAATGTCAGGATTAATAAGCATTAACATAAAGGCCGAAAGGGCAAGCGTATTATAAATGTTTGTGTGCCTGTTCAGGTTTTGACCGATAACAAGAAACGAAAACATGGTTGTTGCCCGCAATACCGAAGGCGACATCCCTGTTATGAGTGCATAGCTCCATAATAGTGTGATGAGTAAAAGTACTTTGATGTTTTTTGTTTTGCGCGTACGGTCAAGTGGTTTGAGTAAAAAACTGAAAACAAAAAATAATATGCCTACATGTAAACCCGATACGGCTAATACATGCATCGCACCCGAATTAGAAAACTGTTGTTTCAACTCGTTGTCTATAAAGTTTTTTTCTCCGAGGGTTAAGGCCGACAAAACAGCAAATTCACGGCCATCAATACCAGCTTCACGATATGCATCCAAAAGCTTTGAACGAATATTTACGGCGAATGTTTTTATACTTATGTTTTGACTATTAATGTGATAAGGCAAATTGAATATATACGATTGATAGCGTATACCTTTATGGTTCATATATTTTTGGTAATTGAAATCGCCCGGGTTATTTGAGCTTTCAATAAGATGTAATTTGCCTTTGAAACCAATGTAATCACCAGGTATAATATCTGTCTCCAAGATGCTGTCTGGCACATACATGACTATCTTTTCGTTTACAAAAACTTCAGATGTATCCGTAGTTGCGCTTTTAAGTTGCATAATAAGTTTCTCCCTGTTGTTTGAAGCGGGGCTCATTTCGTTTATTCTCCCGGAGTAAAAGCCTGATGTGGGAATTGCTTGATTAAACTTTGTGTTATTATAAGTTTTTGTATATGCAGCTCCTGAGCTGATGAAAAGAAAGCAAATGATTATGGAGTATATTTTTTGCCAAGATGCGCGTTTACTGCTTTTTAATATTAGCGCAAGAAAAAGAAAAGATATTGATATAATAATTAAAAGCTTATTTCCAACTGGTAAGAGGTCAGAAATAGCAATCCCCGTAAGAAACAACAATGTGTGGCGTAAAATGGGGACAGAATGGTTTATATTTTTTATTCCAGACATTAAAGGCATTAATATAGTGAAAAATATTAATACCTCAGATCGTAGTTGTAGTTGATTTTGTTTGTAACAATATAGAGTAGCTGAAGAACGGTTATTTTTTAGTTACCGGAACTAATTCACCCGGTAGGCAGTGTTAACTTTACCTTTTGCAATTGCGTTTAACCTACTTTTTAGAAGTTTTCGGCGCAGGGGGGATACATGGTCGATAAACAATTTGCCTTCCAAATGGTCGTACTCGTGCATGATGATACGTGCCGCATAACTATTATAGGTCTCAGTGTGTTCATTCCACTCCAAATCGCGATAAGTTATTGTAACTTGCTCGTGCCTCGATACTTTTTCGTTTATTTTTGGTAAGCTTAGGCATCCTTCTTCCATATCCCAGGGTTCGCCTTGCCGGTCGGTTATTTGAGGGTTTATAAATACCTTTTTGAAATCTGCAAGTTCGGGCTCTTCTTCAGCCATCGGACTGGCATCAATAATAAAAATTCTAATTGATAATCCAATCTGAGGTGCAGCCAACCCAACGCCATCTGCCTGGTACATTGTTTCATACATATTTTCAATCAGGTCGTGCAAGCCTTCATAACCTTTATCGATGGGTTGTGCAACCTTTCGCAATAGCGGATTGCCATATAGTGTAACAGGTAAAATCATTTTTCAGCTATTTTATATTTCTTTTTTGTTCCATAAAAGTTTGAAGAATAAGTGTAGCACTTACAGCATCAACAAGTCCCTTATTTTGTCGGTCTTTCTTTTTAATACCGGCATCAATCATGGTTTGAAATGCAATTTTTGAGGTAAATCTTTCGTCAACCAGTTCTAATGGCATTTCAGGAAATTTTTTTTGAAACTGCTTTAAAAACGGATTGATGTACCGAATCGATTCTGAAGCTTCATTTTTCATTGTTGTAGGATAACCCACAACAACACAATCAACGGTTTCTTTTGAAAAATATGCAGTTAAATACTCAAATATATCGTGAGCCCTTATTGTCTCAAGCTTATTTGCTATAATTTGTAAAGGATCGGTAACTGCTAACCCCACTCGTTTTCTTCCGTAATCAATTGCTAATATTCTTCCCATAAAATGTGTCTGCAAAAATATTAAAAAGGTGGTAAATACGGTGTTTTATTTAAAAAATAATAACAAAGAAATATTCTGCTATCTTGAATTTTACATATTGTCACTGTTGTATGTGTCATATATTCAGAGTTGTACAGTTGTTGTAATGCCCATATTGTAATAAGTGTTAATAATTGTAATCTACAAATAGCACTTTGCGAAAACATTCTGTTCGTCTTTGTGTTTATATCATAAAACAAATTAAAAAGATTTTGAACATGTCTGAATTTAAAGTACAAATGCCCAAAATGGGAGAAAGTGTTCAGGAGGCAACCATTACAAAATGGTTTGTAAAAGAAGGTGATACTGTTGAAGAGGATGACCTTCTTTTTGAAATAGCCACCGAGAAAGTTGATTCTGAAATCCCTTCGCCGGTCGATGGGGTTATTTCTAAAATATTATTCGAAGTTGATTCGGTTGTTAATGTTGGTGAAACTGTAGCAACAATTAAGACCGAAGGCGACGATGATGATGAAAGTAGTGACGAAAGCGATGAACCGGTAAAAGAGGAAAAAGAACCTGCTTCAGATGACAAGCAAGAACAGTCACCTAAAAAAGATTCTGAAGAAAGTGATTCTGAAGAGAAAGAAGAAGCTACCCGTTTTTATTCACCATTGGTTCGGTCAATTGCTAAAGAAGAGAATGTAAGCATTAAAGAGCTTGAGTCAATTGAAGGTAGTGGTGAGAGTGGCAGGGTGCAAAAGAAAGATATTCTGGCTTATCTCGATCAGCGCGAAAGTGGTGAAACGCCAAAAGCTACTGCTAAACCTGATGAAGAGAAGGAAGCAGCTCAGCCCAAAAAAGAAAAACCTAAAGTTTCAGTTTCGGTTGGTGCCGAAGACCAGGTTGTTGAAATGGACCGTGTACGCAAGCTTATTGCCGACCACATGGTGCAATCAGCACAAACAGCTCCACATGTCACCTCCGTAATTGAAGCCGATGTTACTAATTTGGTATTGTGGCGGAACAAAGTTAAAGAAGAATTCCAGAAGAAATATAACCAGAAGCTGACATACATGCCGGTATTTACCGAGGCTGTTGCTGCTGCATTGCGTGAATTCCCAACAGTAAACGCTTCGGTCGATGGCGATAAAATTATTCTGCGTGGTAAAGTAAACGTAGGTATTGCTGTTGCCAAACCCGACGGAAACCTTATTGTCCCGGTTATCCGCGATGCCGACCAGAAAAACCTGGTAGGGCTTACTTCATCGTTGAACGATTTGGCCGACCGGGCACGTAACAATAAACTTTCGCCCGACGAGATTTCCGGCGGTACATTTAGCATTACCAACTTTGGTTCGTTCCGAAATATTATCGGTACACCAATAATCAATCAACCCCAGGTTGGTATTCTTGCAACTGGTAATATCGAGAAAAAACCGGCCGTAATGGAAACACCAACCGGCGATGCAATTGTAGTACGCCATAAAATGTTCTTGTCACTTTCATACGATCACCGAATTGTTGATGGTGCCATGGGCGGGGCTTTTTTACGTAGAATTGCCGATATTCTTGAAGAATTTGACGTTAACCGAAAAATATAACAACAATTATGAATAGTACATATCCCAAAAAATATACAATTAAAAGTGTTGACAAAAAGACACTCAAAGAATGGTATACAACTTTGGTGGTTGGGCGTAAGCTTGATGAAAAGGCGCCCAACTACCTTAAACAAGCCATTGGATGGTCGTACCATGCCCCGTATGCCGGTCACGATGGTATTCAGTTTGCCGTAGGGCAGCATTTCGATAAAGAAAAAGACCACCTTTTTCCTTATTATCGTGACATGATGACGGCTTTTTCAGCCGGCCTTACCACTGAAGAGATTATACTGAACGGAATATCAAAAGCTACCGATGTAGCTGGTGGTGGGCGGCACATGTCGAACCACTTTGCCAAGCCCGAGTGGAATATCCACAATGTTTCGTCGTGCACGGGTAACCACGATTTACATGCCGTTGGTGTTGCACGTGCCATGAAATATTATGGCCATAAAGGTGTAGCCATTACATCGCATGGCGAATCATCGCTATCTGAAGGTTACGTGTATGAAGCCATAAATGGTGCAACACGCGAAAAGTTACCGGTAATATTTGTAATTCAGGACAATGGTTATGGGATATCGGTGCCTAAAAAAATGCAAACGGCCAACCGTAAGGCAGCTAATAACTTTACAGGTTTTAAAAACCTGAGGGTGATCCATTGTAACGGAAAAGACGTTTTCGATTCGATGAATGCTATGGCCGAAGCAAAAAAGCATGTGCTTGAAGAAGGTGAACCGGTGATGTTGCAGGCAAATTGTGTGCGCATTGAATCACACTCGAATTCCGACCGTCATGAGTTGTACCGTAACGAACATGAACGTAATTATGTGCGTGAGTATGACCCTTTGGATAAAATACGCCGCATGCTGCTCAGATACAAGCGTTTTACTGAGAAAGAACTCAAAGATATTGAAGAAAATGCGAAGCAAATTATAAAAGATGCGCATAAAAAGGCCCTGAAGGCACCTGATCCCGATCCGAAATCTATTTTCGATTTTGTTATGCCTGAACCTTACAAGCCTGAAAAATATACGGATGGCATTCCTGAAGAAAGTGATGGCGAGAAAATAAAATTGGTTGAAGCAATTAATAAAACGCTTAAGGAAGAATTCAGGCATAATGAAGATACCTTTTTATGGGGACAGGATGTGGCCAACAAAGATAAAGGTGGCGCCTTTAATGTAACCAAAGGTATGCAGCAGGAATTTGGCGAAAAACGTGTTTTCAGTGCTCCTATTGCTGAAGATTATATTGTAGGGACGGCCAACGGCATGAGCCGTTTTAATGATAAACTCAGAGTGGTAATTGAAGGGGCCGAGTTTGCCGATTATTTTTGGCCGGCTATGGAGCAATATGTTGATTCAAGCCACGATTACTGGCGGTCGAACGGGCAGTTTGTCCCCAATATGACCATTCGCCTGGCTTCGGGTGGCTACATCGGTGGTGGTTTGTACCACTCACAAAATATCGAAGGCGCATTGGCCACCATGCCCGGCGTGCGTATTGTTTATCCAACTTTTGCCGACGATGCAGCCGGGTTGTTGCGTACAGCTATCCGTTCAAAAGGCATGACCATGTTTATGGAGCCGAAAGCGCTATATAACGCACCACAGGCAGCCGCCCATGTGCCCGATGACTTTGAAGTGCCTTTTGGAAAAGCACGTGTACGACGTGAAGGTAAGGACCTTACAATTGTAACATACGGGAATACATTGATCCACTCTTTGCAGGCTGCCGAAAAGCTGGCCGAAGATGGCTACGAAGCAGAAGTTATCGACCTGCGTTCAATTGTTCCGCTTGATAAGGAAACAATTTTCGAATCGATTAAGAAGACCAGTAAGGCAATGGTTGTACACGAGGATAAAGTGTTTGCAGGCTTTGGGGGAGAAATAACATCACTGATAATGGAAGAAGTCTTTGAATATCTCGATGGCCCGGTGAAGCGGGTTGGTTCAACATATACACCTGTAGGATTTAATCCAATACTGGAGGCTGCAATTTTACCAAATACTGATAAGGTGGTTGCTGCCGCTAAAGAATTACTTAAATATTAATTTATCAATAGATTGTTAGATTTTAGACATGAGACTATAGACAATTTTGTCTAAATCTGAAGTCTAAAATCTGAAGTCTAATATCTAATTACAAGTACGTTA
>JAGYOI010000229.1 GCA_018399395.1 Prolixibacteraceae bacterium | reverse complement strand
ATGTTGTTCCACATCAAACGGATGCGTGTGGCATAAGGAGATACCTCCCGTCCGCCAAATAAAAAAGGCTTTTTTTCTGTAAAAGGATCGGTTTCACGGACATCGTATCCGGCCGATTTCATGGCACTCATGATTTCGCCGGCAAACCGGTTATTCCCGATGTTTCTGAAAGCTCCTGCCAGGCGACTGCCAATTATGCTGTGTCCGCCGTTGAGTAAAATGGACAACACCAGAATTGACACAACAAACAGGATGGTAACCGATTTATGAAAAATAACCCACGCCAGCAGCTTTTTATAGGCAGACTCGATAGCAACGAATATATTTTCAGACCATTTGAAAAATTTTATAAGTTTCCCTGATTTTTCCTCCGGCATAAATCGGCTGGATGAAGCCTGCATTTAACAGGTAATAGGACTGGGTATTAACCGATAGTTCGTCCTTAGGTATCCAGCCATAGTTGTTAAACACAGCATTTCTTTCGGCATCAGTTACAGGCATGCTCGTTGCCGGGTTGATAACCAGGGTGGACTGGTCGAACAGTGAAGGATCTGCTTTACCCGTCTCATCAATTGATGAGGAGGAGACAACCGGGAAAAGCAAATCCTCATCAAGGAGTTCAAACTGGTTGTTTAAAAAAGTGTAGGTTCCTTCCATGTTGAAATTGGGTAAAAACTGCGTGAATGCAGCTTTTTTCAACGAAGTCGCAGCCTGCTTGTTAAATTCCGCTGCCTTAATTTTCTGGTTGTGTTCCATTGCCATTTGCCGACATTCCTGCAGAGTAATTTTCTGCTGTGAAAAGCCTGCAAAAGGCAACATAAAAACAATGATCATAATTTTTTTCATGGCATTTTTATTTTGTGTTTTCTCATTGAAAAGATTGCCGGCCTCTTTTTCAACCACAGCCTGGAAAACTTCCTCTTTGCTTTTGAAAGTAAAAAACATTTGGTAAGAGCGGGTTTTTATTAGAGTGCCTGATAGGAAGGATTTATAAAAGTTTTTGTTGAAGAGGATGTTATTAAATTTATTAGAAGTATTATGAACTATATCTTCAGATCATTATTCATCCAAAATTATTTATACTGATTCCATTAATTTTTCAAAAGTTATTATCTTGCAAGTATAAAAATTGTTCTTTTTTATTGTTATGAACCTCCTCCCAAAGGATTCACCGGAGGCAGATCCGGCCATTAATAATTCAGGTAAATAATAAAAGTTCAGACATTACAGAAATCTTTGAATTAATTCTTTTGGGACACTTCTGCCGGGCAAATCCGTGCCGGCGGAAGCGTAAAGTGAGCTGTCAAATAATTATTGTTGATTTGAATACAATACTGATTTGAAGTTATACATTAAGAATATGGTGTGCATCCGCTGCCAAATGGTAGTGAAAGCCGAACTCGAAAAGCTTGGCCTTCAATATGGTTATGTGAAAATTGGTGAGGCCGATATTATTGGAGATGTTCTGCCCAGACAAATGGAACAACTCAAACCAGCCCTGAAAAAGGCCGGTTTGGTTTTAATGGACAATAAGAAAAGTGTGCTTGTTGAAAAAATTAAAAATGCCATTATCGAGCTGGTGCATTATAGGGAGGATCAAATTAAAGTAAACCTGTCCGATTATCTGAGCGAAAAACTCGACTACGATTATACCTACCTTGCCAATCTTTTTTCGGAAGTAAAAGGCATTACCATCGAGAAATTTTACCTTACCCATAAAATCGAAAGGGTAAAGGAACTGATTGTTTATGATGAGCTGAATCTTTCAGAGATCGCTTACAAAATGCATTACAGCAGTGTAGCCCACCTTTCCAATCAGTTCAAAAAATACACCGGCCTTACCCCGTCACATTTCAAAAAACTCAAGAATGAACGCCGGGAAACTCTTGAAGATGTGTGATTTATCATTATTTTTTTAATATTTTCTGATTTTTATTCAAAATGTGTGAATGATGTAAATTAAAACATCAATTGTGTAACACATTCAAAATTGAACGGGAGTAACTTTGGTCCAGGATTTTTAAGTTGAAACTGATGCAAGCGAAAGAAATAGAAAAATCAAAGATTCATATCCTTATCAAAATTATTGAATATGTACCCAATTCGGTGGTGAGCAAAACCATTATCCGGAAGACAACCGGGAATATTAGTGTTGTTGCCATTGATACCGGCGAGGCACTGGCCGAAAAAATTTCGCCATTCGATACGTTTATTCAGATTATTGAAGGAACGGCAGAAGTAGTTATCGACGATCAGCCCAGTCTGCTGCAAACAGGAGAAGGCATAATTATTCCGGCACACACTTCAACTGTTGTTCGGGCAAACGGGCGGTTTAAAATGATTTCAACAGTTATTAAAAGCGGTTATGAAGGAAGCACGTTGTAATTAAAAACAATTAAAATAAACATCATGGCAAGAAGTAAAGAAAAAAATGAAGGAAAAGAGAGGAAGAATACCAAAAAGGCAGCTACAATGAGCTTGAAAGAAAAAAGGGCTGTCAAAGCTGCAAAAAAGGCCAGAAAAAATGATTCAAGTTTAATTTAGTATTGATACATGAAGATAGCTTTTATTGCAACATATCCGCCACGCGAGTGTGGCATTGGAACATTTACAAATAACCTTTTAAAATCGATGCTGAATGGCAACGCCAATCAGAAAGGAGAGAATGAGGGCTTTGTGGTTGCGTTAAATGATAACGACCTCACCTATGAATACCCCGAAGAAGTGAAATCGATTATCAGGCAGGATCATCAGGAAGATTATTTAAAAGCGGTGAAGTACATTAATTTAAGCGGCGCCGACGTTTGTATTCTGCAGCATGAGTTTGGCATATTTGGCGGACAAAGCGGGGTTTACATCCTTCCTTTACTTCATCGGCTGGAGATACCGCTCATTGTTACACTTCATACCATACTTAAGGCACCATCGTACAACGAAAAAGCAGTTTTAAGGGAAATTTGCAAAATGGCTCAGAGAATAGTTGTGATGAGTCACAAAGCGGTTGATTTTCTGACCACTATTTACGATGTGCCAATAGAAAAAACTGCATTGATTGAACATGGTGTCCCGGACATTCATTATAATCCTGAAAAATCAAAAAAAGAGTTTAAGCTTGAAGCCAGGAAAGTGCTGCTTACTTTTGGGTTTATCGGGCGAAGCAAGGGCATTGAAACAGTAATAAAAGCATTGCCCGGTGTGGTTAAAAAGTACCCTGAACTCATTTACATTATTTTGGGGAAAACCCACCCGAATGTGCTGCGGCACTCAGGCGAGGAATACCGTATTTCCCTACTGCGAATGGTAAAAAAACTTCAGCTTGAAAATCATGTTATTTTTCTGAATGAGTTTATCGACGAGCAGGAGTTATTCAAATATTTATATGCCTGCGATATTTACATTACACCTTATTTGAATGAAGCCCAAATTACCAGCGGAACACTTTCGTATGCCGTTGGAACCGGTGCAGCCGTTTTATCGACCCCTTACTGGCATGCTGCTGAATTGCTGGCTAAAGGAAGGGGCAGGTTATTCAATTTTAATGATTCGGATGACCTGGCAAAAACGCTAACTGAACTTTTTAATCATCCTGAGGAACTCCGTGA
>JAGYOI010000228.1 GCA_018399395.1 Prolixibacteraceae bacterium | reverse complement strand
CGATGTTTATTCTATGCTTTTATGGCAACTTCATTCTTCTTATCAAAAATCATTCAGCTTTAAATTCTGCTGCATGCTGAAAGCCCCGCAGAAAATCTTCAACATCCATGCGTTTTTTTCCTGCAAGCTGAAGTTGCTGTACATGCAGCCATGCATCTCCTGTGGCAATTTTGAAGTAGGTTTTTCCATCGGTTTCGATGGTACCGGGTGCAGCAGTGGTTGCATCGTCGATTGCTGTGCTGAAAATTTTTAGCATGGTTTCATTACCATCGGCATCAACCAGGTTGGTCCAGGCAGCGGGGTGCGGACTCAAGCCGCGAATATGGTTGCGGATGGTTTCTGCTTTACGGTTCCAGTTAATACGGCAATCGTCTTTAAATATTTTTGGTGCCGGGGTTGGCTCTACACCTTTTTCAACAAGGGTTTGCTGGTTTACAAACTCAACATTCCCCTGTGCCAGGGCATCAACGGTTTTGAGCACCAGTTTTGCCCCAATTTCCATCAATTTGTCGTGCAGTACCTCAACATTATCATCAGGACCAATAGTGGTTTTCTCCTGAAAAATAATATTGCCGGTGTCAATTTCGTGCTGAAGCTTGAAAGTGGTAACCCCCGATTCGGTTTCGCCATTTATAATGGCCCAGTTAAGCGGTGCAGCCCCACGGTATGCCGGCAATAATGAAGCATGAAGATTGAAAGTGCCGAGCGGTGGCATGTCCCACACCACTTCGGGAAGCATACGGAAAGCCACTACAACCTGCAAATCGGCTTTTAGCGAGCGTAACTCATTCAAGAAATCTTCATTTTTCAATTTTTCGGGCTGCAATACCCTCAGCCCCTTTTCAACAGCAAAAGCCTTAACAGCCGATGGCTTGAGCTTACGCCCACGCCCTGCCGGTTTATCGGGGGCCGTAATAACACCCACAACGTCATAGCCGTAATCAACCAGTGCCCTGAGGCTTTCAACTGCAAAATCGGGCGTACCCATAAAAACAATGCGAAGATTTTTTCCGTTCATGCTTTGTGCTTTTTGTTAAATGTGAGTTATACAAAAGTAGGCTTTTTTGATGAAGCCGGAAACTACAATTTATCAAATATGCTATGATTTAAGCAGTCCTTAGTGTAGTATTCCCCTTTACTGCCCGTGGCTGGTACGGACAATGTTTACAACCATTGCCACAGCACCACCCCCTTTCTCGAAGATATTTTTCGGTCATTACCCGGTAGCCTTTTTTGCTCATATAGTAATCGACACCCTCGGTGAGGCCGTCGTCATATCCATAACCATCATCAATCAAAAATAAATCAGACATGTTTTTAATCGTTTGTTTAAATAGTTACACAACAACAAAAACACATTGTGGTTCGGGGAAAATTGAAAACATATACAATTTCACTTTTTTCTGAAAAATCTTCATATATTAAATCATCTTTTGTTGCAACCGGGATAACCAATTATGAAGATTATACAAGTATCCCCAACTTATACATTGTTACCGAGTCATCAACTTTCAAGCATATTTTCCGCTTCTTCCCCGAAACTAACGAGTTAGTATTTGTTACCGAAACTTTAATGACCGCTCAAATATACATTGAAAAAATACACAACATTCTCAACCAGCAATACCCCGGAACCGAATTAACAGTTTTACATGACTTCACAATAAAGACATTACCCGCGATCATAAAAAAATACCAATATCCATCTATAATTTATGCAGGCAACGTAGCTATTGACAAAAACGGAGAACCCATAAACGAATTTGATGTTGCACAAAACAAACTATTGGTAGTTAGTCATTCAGTATTAGGGATTGAGTCATTCGTATATTCAGCACCAGGAAATACATTTTTTGATTTTCAATTATTCGTTTACTTTTGCTGTCCTAAAAAAAATTGATATGCAAACATGGTACGAATGCAAGGTTAAATACCTTAAAATTGATCAAAGCGGGCACGAGCGTAAAGTAAACGACAACTACTTATTAGATGCCGTTTCGTTTACCGATGCTGAAACCCGTATATACAAAGAAATGCAACAACTCACCAATGGTGAATTTCAGGTTGACAACATCAAAAAATCAAACCTGACAGAAGTAATTCCTTCCGAAACCGGCGAATGGTGGTACAAAGCAAAAATAAGCCTTATTACCATTGATGAAGAAAAAGGAAAAGAAAAGAAAATAACCAACTACATACTGATCATGGCCGATGATATTAACCATGCGCTAAAACGCCTGGAAGAAGGCCTGTCCTACATGCTCGTACCTTACGTGGTAACAGCAATACAACTCAGTACAATCGCCGAGGTTTTCCCTTACGACGAAGAGCTTCAACCCAAAGAAGTAGCACGCACCCCGGTTAGTGAGGCAACAGCCCCAACGCCACCTGCAAGCAATGAGCCGGTAGCTGAACATACCGACAACTACAGGAATGACGATGATGATGAATTGGAAGAAATTGATGAAAATACCGAAAGCGAAGACTAACATCATGCTTATATAAAACAACGGGGGGCAAACATCGGTATCCGATAGTTGCCCCCCGTTATTTTTTGCGTTTTACTGCAAAAATTAACTCAAGCCCCAATATTCATTATCATACATCCAGGCTTCAATTTCCATTGCGCTTTCGGGCTCTTCCTCAACAACAAATGATGCTTTCTTTTCAATTCCCCAAAAAGAATCATCAACCATCCACTCTTCAATGCTCAGTGCTTCTTCGGCTTCAACCGACATATTAGCAGCAGTACTGCCTTTGACCGGGCGGGCAAATGAATTGGATACCGATACTGCAAAAAAGATGGCAATGCTTACGAATAATAAAGTATGTGTTTTCATGACGTAAATATTTAATGTTTTTAAATTCTACCGCTAAATTCCGGAAAAAACACACGCAGCGCCATGCAAAATATCCCAACAACCTCAAAAAACAGGTAAATGACTGATTTTTCAGGGTAAAGTATCACAGGTATAATAATTACCCTTTAAATCACGTCAGGATGGGTTGCCCACCTGTTCAGGTTTTGACAAAAGCATGATTTGTATTGACGGACAACTCTATTACTTTGACAAAAGAACCACTTGCCATTCCCCGGCCAACAAGTGGAAAAATCCCGTCAGGGATGAAATATGGGTAGAAAAATCACAACCATAAACCACATGCGTCCTGTAGGGACGCGATAAAACAGTTTGCCAAATTTTGCACCTACGGCGCAATATTGAGCGCAATGGCAATTATCTTCTACCCACATTTTATGCCTAATGGCATAAGGTGATAATGATAACATCAATGTGGAATTATAAATCACCCTCTCCCATCCATTCATAAGCCCCGATATCCGGCCGTCCATCTTGTATACGTGAGTTCCCTTTTATATCAAATTGGAGTTTGTCAGCGTTTATAAAATCAATATTACCGCGGTTAATTACAACCGAACCTGAATCGGGGGCAAAATTATAGTCCCAGCGCTTTACACTTTTATATTTTACGGTATCGTTAAACAGGCATGCATTGAAAGATGACGGGAAATCATCAACAATGTTTTTATTGGTCTTGATCACACAATTATTAAATCCAACATTAAAACCGACATCTTCTTTCTTA
>JAGYOI010000227.1 GCA_018399395.1 Prolixibacteraceae bacterium | reverse complement strand
TATAAAATCAAAAATTCAACGTGACTATTCAGTATCAAGTATCATGACGCAAGTATCAAGATAACTGACAATTAAGATTGTTGTATAAGCTTGTTCAATTACATTTTTTCAAAATTTTATTCGTATTTCTTTGTCTTTTGATAAAATGACAACCTTGTCATACTGTGTAACTTGTACATAATCTGTGCTAATCTTGATTCTTGATACTTGTGTCTTGTGTCTTGATACTGAATAGTTACAAACAAAAAAATTTAAAATTATAGTTCGTGTTTTTACGAACTATCGTAATAAACTCATAAAATTGAATTGTTGTGGATAGAAAAAAAGAAATCAAAATATTGCTGTGGATTGCTGCTATATTCAGCTTCGCCTATTTCATGCCAGTTGAAAGTACGCGGTTCAAAGAAGCAATAATGGCTATGTTCGACCTCACGAAGTGGTATGCACAAGAGCATGTTATACTTTGTTTGTTGCCGGCCTTTTTTATTGCCGGCGTCATAGCTGTATTTGTGAGCCAGGGTGCCGTAATGAAATATTTTGGCGCCAAAGCGAAGAAATGGGTCGCCTATACGGTGGCTTCTGTTTCGGGTACGATACTGGCCGTTTGCAGTTGTACCATTTTGCCCCTGTTTTCGAGTATTCATAAGCGTGGGGCAGGGCTTGGTCCGGCCATCGCGTTTTTGTATTCAGGACCGGCCATTAACATACTGGCCATCATTCTTACAGCCCGCATTCTGGGTTTTGAAATGGGCGTAGCCCGTATTATTGGTGCCGTGGTATTTGCTGTTGTTATCGGTTCGGCCATGTCGCTCATTTACCGTAAAGAGGAAAAAGCGAAACGTGAAGAACAGCTTAATTTTCCCGATGTTGAAGAAAAACGCCCCATGTGGCAAACTGCATTTCACTTTTTCACTTTGGTTATGATTTTAGTTTTTGCCAACTGGGGCAAACCCGCCGATGGTGTAACCGAAGGTGCATGGTTCTGGCTGTGGTCAAACAAGTGGTATGTAACCGCCGCGTTTGGATTAATGCTGGTTTACTCGCTCATTGCCATTCTGAAAATTAAATGGCAACATGTGGCCATCGCGGCTTTGGCAACAGCTATTTCAGCATTTGTGAGCAGCTCGCCGCTTATTCCGATCATCGTAGCTATTGCCGGGCTTGCTGTTATTACCTTAATTGATAAACGCGACCCCGATAATAAAGAATGGACACTTTCGGCCTGGGATTTTACCAAACAAATTATGCCACTTTTGGCAGCAGGTGTTTTGATTGCCGGTTTCTTGCTGGGTTCAACGCACGACGATACAGCTATGGCCGGAATCATCCCAAACGAATGGATTGCAAGCCTTGTTGGTGGCAACTCTGTTTTTTCAAACTTCTTTGCTTCAATTGTTGGGGCATTTATGTATTTTGCAACCTTAACCGAAGTTCCAATTCTGCAAGGTTTAATTTCTGCCGGAATGGGCAAAGGTCCTGCCCTGGCATTGTTGCTGGCCGGGCCATCGTTGTCGCTGCCAAATATGTTGGTCATCCGCGGTGTTATTGGCACACAAAAAACACTGGTTTATGTGGCGCTGGTTGTGGTTATGGCTACTTTGTCGGGATTGATATACGGAGCATTGTTTTAATGTTGAATTTAGGTATCCAGTGTTTTAAAAAGATAAATATAAATTTCGAAAACGAACAATGATGAAAAAAACGCGAAATCTTGCCATTCTCTTTTTATTTACATTGATGAGTGGTTCGCTTTTAGCACAAACGGTTATTGAAGTTGATTCGAAAGGTGCTTTGCTTTACTTTGAGAATTACGATGCAGAATCACAAGTAATTATTGATGGCCGCACCCAATCGATGTTTGAATCGGGTCACCTGAAGAATGCAGTTAACATTAATGCTTTTTCCGATGAAGCTGACGAAAAGCTGGGTAGCTATCTCGACCGGGAAAGGATGTTGGTTTACTGCACCAGAAATAACCGTTCAAAAACTATAATTGACAAATTGGAGACACTGGGTTACGACGGAGAAATTGTTTTCGTTACCGATGGCATTAGCGGATGGAAAAGCAATGGTCTTGCTGTTGTTACCGATGATGTTGAAGATGTTTCAAAACCTGCGGCAGAAGAGTCTCGACAATTGCTGTCTGGGCTAAAGCCCATTGTTCAGGTATTTGGAACGGCCGCTTACGATGTGGATAAGCAACATTATAGCTACAGCTTTGGCCGTGCCCATCTGGGTTTTCAGTATCAGTTTAACGATAGCTGGAGTGCTAAAATGATTATCGACCGCGGTAGGGCTACAACAACCGGTAACATTACGGTTACCGATGCCGAAGGGAACACGCTTGATGTGACCAACACAGCATCAGAAGGCAGTTATTATACCATGTGGCTGAAGTTTGCCAGTCTTACATGGCAGGTCAGCAACCGTTTTTCGCTCGAAGGTGGTGCATTGCTCCAAAACCATTACATCACACAGGAGCGTTTCTGGGGTTTGCGTTATGTAGCGCAGACCTTTCAGGATATGTACTGGCACATCCCGAGTAGCGACCTTGGTTTTATGGCCCGCTATAAAATCAGTGATCTACTAAGCATTGATGCCGCCCTGACAAATGGCGAAGGGCCCCGTAGAAATCAGGATAGTGAAGGAGCTGTAAAATCAGCCATCGGAATTGATGTTGTGCCATCCAAAAATATTCAGGCACGACTTTATTATCACAATTCGCAGGCAAAAACCACTGAAAACGATAACGAACAGCTATTTTCAGCTTTTGCAGGTTTCCGCCCAACGAAAAAGCTGAGGATAGGAGCGGAGTATAACTACATGAACCACCTTGGTAATCAAAACAACCTAAACAGCTTTGGCTTTTCGGTTTACTCGGTTTTCAGCATTAACGAAGCCGTAGAAGTTTTTGGCCGTTTCGACCACCTGGCATTTGACATACCGGAAAACATTGAGTATTTTAGTGGGAATGAAAGTAATACCCTTATTGCCGGTTTTTCGTACATGCCCGTTCATAATGTCAGCCTGTCACTGAATTACCAGGGGCGCTATTATGATGATAGCAATTTAAGCGATAAGAACAGTGTAAAGTTAAGCATGGAGTATAAGTTTTGAGGGAGGTTGAGAATATGAAGCATGACATAAAAAAATTGTGCCCGGGGCGTAAATGCTTAAGAGGTTAAGGTTAAGGCTGAGGTTGAGGCTAAGGCTGAGGTTGAGGCTAAGGTTGAGGTTAAGGTTAAGGTTGAGGTTAAGCTATGGGAGGGGAGTGTGATTAAACTGAGTAAAAAAAACAATTACTATGATGACATGTGAAATTGGATTTATCGGAGGCGGCAGGATTACAAGGATTTTCCTGCAAGCTTTGAAAAATATATTTCATTGCCGTTGAAACAGGCCTTTCGGAAAAAGAAGCCAGAAAGACCGTGAAAGCTACTTTAAAGCATGCCTGGAAACTTTATTACAAATCAGGTAAATCGCCTGAAGAAGTGATGGATTTAATCCCGGTCAAACCTATTGGTGAAAACGAGGCCGAAATAAAGAAAATTTATCAAACGAAGTTGATGGGGCTGTATGGGAAGATAAAGCCGTAAAATAGTATTGGGCCTGTGTTTAT
>JAGYOI010000226.1 GCA_018399395.1 Prolixibacteraceae bacterium | reverse complement strand
GAAAGTTCAGGGGCTTTATAGCCCGGATAATGAACATGATAACTGTGGAATTGGCTTTGTTGCCGACATAAAAGGGCGCAAAAGTCATGATATTGTAAAGAGAGGTCTTGAAGTACTGGAACGGATGGACCACAGGGGGGCAACAGGTGCTGATTCTAAAACAGGCGATGGAGCCGGTATTCAGGTCCAGATACCTCATAAATTTATTCAGAAAATTGGTATTGATGTGCCAGTTGTTGGTCAGTACGGAACTGGTTTGCTTTTTCTTCCGAAGCAAAAAAAAGAATCTGATTTATGTATATCAACGTTGACTAAATTTTGTGACGAAGAACAACTTGAGCTGTTTCATGTCCGTGAAGTGCCTGTTGATTCTAAAGCACCCGGAGAAATAGCTTTACGGGCCGAGCCTAAAATCGTGCAGATCTTTATAAAATCAAGAGTGAAACGTGAGCAGGAAACCCTGGAACGTAAATTGTATGTTGTACGCAAGTTAAGTGAACATGCCATACATAATTCAAAGCTTAAAAATAAAGATGATTTCTATTCTCCAAGTCTTTCTACAAAGACGATGGTTTATAAAGGTATGTTAACACCGGGGCAGTTGCCTGATTATTTTCATGATTTGGCCGATCCTGATTTTGAAAGTGCCATTTCAATGGTACATTCACGGTTTAGTACAAATACATTTCCAACATGGAGTTTGGCTCAGCCATTCCGAATTGTGGCACACAATGGTGAAATAAACACTGTACGCGGTAACCGCTTGTGGATGCAGGCACGTGAGTCGTTGCTGAAATCGGAAGTTTTTGGCGATGACCTGAAAAAAGTTTTACCTATTATTGAACCCGGGAAAAGTGATTCAGCATCATTCGATAATGTGCTTGAATTTTTATTCATGGCCGGAAGGCCCATGCCTCATGCATTGTGTATGATGATACCGGAGTCATTTAACGACAAAAACCCAATCCCCGACAGTTTAAAAGCTTTTTACGAGTACCACTCTACAATCATGGAACCATGGGATGGCCCTGCCTCCATCGTGTTTTCTGACGGGCGTTACATTGGTGGTACGCTCGACCGTAACGGCCTTCGTCCATCGCGCTACGTGGTAACACACGACGATATGATTGTGATGGGTTCTGAAGTTGGGGTACAAGAATTTCCGCCAGAGAATATTCGTGAAAAAGGCCGCCTGAAGCCCGGTAAAATTCTTTTGGTTGATACAAAGTTGGGAATAATTATTCCCGATCAGGAAGTTAAAAAGGAACTTACCCAGCGTAACCCTTACCAAAACTGGATTAATGAAAACCGTATCAGTCTTGAGGATATTGAAGTGCAGCAGCGTGTGCCTTCAACAATGGGAAGCGATTATGAGGCTTATCTGAACGAATTTGGCTATTCAAAAGAGGACATCAGGGTGCTTATTAAAGGGATGTCAATAAATGGTGTAGAGCCTACTTCCTCAATGGGTAACGACACCCCGCTTGCTGCCTTTTCTGAAAAGCCCCAGCGGTTTTTTAATTACTTCAAACAATTATTTGCACAGGTAACGAACCCGGCTATCGACCCTATTCGTGAAGAATTGGTGATGTCGCTTACGAATTACATTGGTTCATTAAATAAAAATATACTGGAAGATAATCCCGAGCATGTAAAAATGATCAGGGTTCGCCATCCGATTATTACCAATACCGATTTGGGAAAAATTAAAGATATCAAAGATGATTATTTCTCACATGCTACCATCCCGATGGCCTTCCCTGCCAAAGAGGGTGAAAAAGGGTTCAAAAAAGCGCTCGATAATATTCTACTACAGGTTGAAAAGGCAGTAGAGGAGGAGAAGAACTTTATTATTTTGTCCGATCGTTGTATCGATAAAGATATGGCAGCTTTGCCATCACTACTTGTAACTGCGGCTGTGCACCATCATTTGATCCAGACGAAGAAGCGCATGCAAATTGGTATTGTTGTTGAAACAGCTGAAGCGCGCGAGGTAATGCATTTTGCCTTGTTGTTGGGATATGGTGCAAGCATTGTGAACCCTTATCTGGCTTATGCTGCAATTGATGATCTGGTAAAAACTGGACATATCAAGCTGTCATACGGCGATGCCCGCAAGAATTATATCAAAGCGGTTGAAAAAGGCTTGCTCAAAGTGTTCTCAAAAATGGGAATTTCAACATTGCGCAGTTATCACGGAGCTCAGATATTTGAAGCATTGGGTGTAAGTAACGATTTGATTGAAAAATATTTCCGTGGTACTCCTTCCCGAATTGGAGGGGTAGGTATTCCCGAGCTGGCTAAAGAGGCATTGTTGTTTCATGAAAAAGCTTTTGGAAAGGTTAATAATAAGTTCCAGCTTAAAAATGAAGGAATATACCATTATCGCCGTGACGGGGAACGTCATGCATGGAATCCCGAAACCATTGGTCTTCTTCAGTGGAGTACACGTACCAACGATTACAATAAATTTAAGGAATTTTCAAAGCGGATAGATGAGGAAAACAAAACCCATTTTATACGTGGCTTCCTCAAACTGAAAGAAGGAAGAAAACCAATCGATATTTCAGAAGTTGAACCGGTTGAAGCCATCACTAAGCGATTTGTTACCGGTGCAATGTCGTATGGCTCTATTAGTAAAGAAGCACACGAGGCGCTTGCCGTTGCCATGAATACCATCGGTGGTCGCAGCAATACCGGAGAAGGGGGGGAGGATCCTGCACGTTTTGGAACGATTAAAAATAGTAAAATAAAGCAAATTGCCTCGGGGCGTTTTGGTGTAACCAATAACTACCTGACCAATGCCGAGGAAATACAGATTAAAGTGGCACAGGGTGCAAAACCCGGCGAAGGGGGTCAGCTGCCCGGGTTTAAAGTGAATAAAATTATTGCCAAAACACGTAATTCAACACCGGGAATTACCTTAATTTCACCCCCGCCACACCACGATATTTATTCTATCGAGGACTTGGCACAGTTGATTTACGATTTGAAATGTACAAATCCTTCGGCTAATGTTTCGGTAAAGCTAGTGTCGGTTGATGGTGTTGGAACCGTGGCGGCTGGTGTGGCTAAAGCATTCTCTGATATCATTATCATTGCAGGCTACGATGGTGGTACCGGTGCTTCACCTGCAAGTTCGATTAAACATGCCGGGTTGCCACCTGAACTGGGAATATCCCAAACGCAGCAAACATTGGTGATGAACGACCTGCGCCGTCGTGTTAAATTGCAGGTTGACGGTCAGTTGAAAACCGGCCTCGATGTGGTAAAAATGGCCTGCCTGGGAGGTGAAGAATTTGGTTTCAGCACCAGTGCATTAATTGTACTTGGTTGTGTGATGATGCGCAAGTGCCACATGAACACCTGCCCCATGGGGATTGCCACACAGGATGAAAAACTAAGGGAACGGTTTATTGGTAAGGCCGATTTTGTTATTAACTTCTTCCGGTTTATTGCAGAGGAAGTGCGTGAATACCTTGCACAAATGGGATTCAGGAGCCTTGACGAAATTGTGGGGCGCCCCGAGCTGTTAGAAGTTGATCCTGAAGTTGAAAACTGGAAATCAACAAAAATCGATTTCGATAAAATTCTTTATAAACTCAAAGAGGCCGAGATAT
>JAGYOI010000225.1 GCA_018399395.1 Prolixibacteraceae bacterium | reverse complement strand
TTCTTTTTAATGTAAAAAATTGTAAAAAATTGCAAATCATTGGAATTATTGTTTCCTTAGGGTATAAATAGTATATGTTAGACTATGAGATATGCTTTAATTTTTTTTGCAATTGTTTGCTATTTGTTTTCATCGGCAAATATTGTAAACCCTGAAAGTTTTATGCTTTTCAATATCGAGAACGCAAAATTGAAACATAATACTGTTGAAACACTTTGTCGTGACCAAATGGGCTTTATGTGGGTTGGTACGAACCTGGGCCTTAACCGACTTGATGGTTACACTGCAGTTAAATACATCAACAATCCAGATGATACTACCACTGTATCTGCAAACTTTATTAAATGTGTATATATCGACTCAAGAAATAATTTGTGGGTAGGCACTATTGGTGGTGGACTAAATTTATATGACCGACCCAATAATTCATTTATTCGATTTTTGCCCTCCGACAAGAAAAACAGCATTAGTAGTCATAATATTACTTCGATTATTGAAGACAAAGAGGGTAATCTTTGGATTGGTACGGCTACAAAAAAACTCAATAAATATGTAATTGAAAAAGATTCATTTGTAGTTTATGATCTTGAAAAATATGATCCGTTTAGTCGGAGCTTGTCGAGCATTTCTAAATTGTTGTGCGATAAAAATGGGAATATTTGGGCAGGTTTAAGTCATGGAGAAGTGTACCGGGTTGAGCCTGAAAGTGATAATATACAGTTGGTTAGTCTTGAAAACAATGTTGATGTTGTCGATATAGGTTCCATTAATGGAGCTGTTGAGTTGGATCGTTCAATACTTTTTTCAACATGGCATGGGAAAATATACAGAGCTCAGCATTATGGCAAGTACCTTACGCTTGCATACGGACCTGAATTATTTGATAATACGGTTTTAACTGATATTGAAAAAGGAATTGAAAATGACATTTGGGTAGCTTCCAAAAAGGGGCTTTTTCATATTAATTTAGTTACTGATGAAATCGATAGATACCATTATGATAGTTCTGTAGACAGAGGTATTGCTTCTAACAATATAAACAATTTGTTTATGGACGAAAGCAATAATCTTTGGCTTGCATACATGAATACTGGCGTTGGAATGGTTCCAGTTCGTAAAAAAATGTTTTCGCAATTGTCACCCGAAGATAACCGGAGTAATATGTTCAGAAATGTATTTGCCATCGAACACGATTCTAACGGAAATATATGGTTTGGGTCAAGGGGAGAAGGGCTTTGGAAATATGTTAAGAAAACCGGGGAATATAAAAATTACAATTCTGAAAGCTACGATGGCTTAAACAGTAACTTTATCATAAGCCTTAAATGGTCATCGTATGATGAAAAACTTTATGTGGGGACCGATGGTTCATTCATATCGGTTTTTGATCAGGCAACCGAAAAATTCACGCAGGTTCCTCATGCTAAAGAAGACTGGAGTAGTGCTGTTTTTTCTATCGAGGAAAATGAGAACTATATATGGGCTTCGACATGGGGAGGTGGTATTAAAGAGATCAGGAAAGATGATCTTACTTACCGCTCAATAAATTTTGATGTTAGTGACCAGTTTCGCAATAGTGCTTTCGATTTCAGTGTTCGGGATAATATCATGTGGATAGCCAATGTGGGAATGGGATTGTTGAAATATGATTTAACAAGTCGATCATACAAGGTTTTTGAGCAACAACCAGGCGACAGTTTGCATTTGCCCGGTGAACGTATAAATTCAATTTATGTACAAAACGATAGTGTGATATGGCTTGGTATTGACGGACTTGGGCTGTACAAATTCAATCCTGTTACAGGAAAAGTGACATATAAGTTAGAAAATGAAAATGTTGGCGAGAATGTAATTCAGTCAATACAACCCGATCAAAATGATAATCTTTGGTTGACAAGTATTTCAGGCATTACCCATATCGATTTGAAAACTAACGAGACTTATACTTTTACTGCTCAAGATGGACTTGTTAATAGCTCTTTTAACTTAAATGCAACAAGTTTCGACAGAGAAACGAATACACTTTATGCTGGTGGAATTGATGGGGTTGATTACTTTAAAACCAACAACATTATCATTGATTCAACAGTGAATGAAGTTGTTTTTACAGGTTTAAGTGTGATGGGGAAGACCATTCGCAAACCGAACAATCTGAATTTGGAAAAATCAATTGAGGTTGCTGAAAAAGTATATTTGCAGCCCGGTGAAAATATTGTTTCTGTTAGGTTTTCATCTTTTGATTTCACACCTTCACATCGGAATTGTTACGAGTATAAACTTGAAGGGTTTAACGAAGAATGGGTTAGGCTACCCTACGATAATAATTCAGTAAGTTATACAAACTTATATCCCGGCAAATATACACTAAAGTTGAAAGCGTGTAACAGCGGAGGTGTAATGGGGCAATCAGTAAGTGAACTCAGCCTGATTGTAAAGCCTCAGTTTTGGCAAACCACCTGGTTTCATATTTTAATTGTAGTTCTTCTGGTCGGAATGGCATATTTGTTTTACAACATCAGAAACCAAAAGCTAATTAAGTCAAAGAAAAAATTGGAGCATAAAGTGCAAGAACGCACTCGAGAAATTCTCAAACAAAAATTACTTATTGAAAAGCAGAATGTCGAGTTAGAGCAGGCCAATATTACTAAAGATAAGTTTTTTTCAATTATAGGACACGATTTACGCAATCCTATGTCTAATATTAATCAATTTGTTGATTTGGTGATCAATGAATTCAATACAGCATCGAAAAAACAAATCATGTCGTATCTCGAAGTTCTTCAAAGTTCATCTGAAACAACCATTAAATTACTCGACGATTTGCTAATATGGTCGCGAACTCAACATGGAAACATAGTTGCTAAAATGGAGAATGTAAGCATTAATTATTTATTTGACAGAACCATTGACACCTGTCAATTAAATGCAACGAAAAAAGATATTCAAATTATTAATCTGACGGATGAAACACTTAAAGTTGTTTGTGATAAAAATATGATGTTAACTATAATTCGAAATATTGTCACCAACTCGATAAAATTTTCTTATCCCAATAGCAAGATCTTTCTGAATGCCTGCCGTCGAGGAAATTATGTTGTTATATCAATTGCAGATAAAGGGAAGGGTATGTCGGAGAAACAATTAAGCAATTTATTTAAAATTGAAGTTGTTTCATCAACCGAGGGAACCGGGGGAGAAGCTGGAAGTGGACTGGGCCTTATAATTTGTAAAGAATTTATACATGCAAATAATGGCGAAATATGGGCTGAACAGCAATTCAGGGAGAATTTTTCCAATAACAAACACATCTGTTAATTAAGGAGTTAAAGTATTTGCAAAAAAATATTTTTCGCACTATATTAGTGGTCGACACAGAAGCCCCCGGAGGGGCGAGTGTTCCTCCATAAGTATTTTATATTTAGTAATTAAGCAAGCTTTCCAAAAAAAAATAATAATAAAGTTCCTATTGGAGGAACATGCTTTAAATCAACACCCCATTGCACTGGGTAAATCAGTTATTTATCAAACAGCCAAGGTAATACGGCAATACTTTCCCGGCCTTAACGGGGAGCTGGGACAACTGCCAGACCCCTTGAGCGGCATAGTTACAGCATGAACGAGATTGC
>JAGYOI010000224.1 GCA_018399395.1 Prolixibacteraceae bacterium | reverse complement strand
GCATGCAGTTTTTTAGTAAAAAATGCTTGAATTGCACACACAAGCATGAGGCTTTAATGACAAAAGAAACGTTCGACTCGAAAGAGCAATGTAAGTACGATGAAATTATTTTTGTTGCCCGTGACATAAGCATACAGAAAGAAACCGATGAAGAACGGAAAATTCAGAGCTATAAACTAAAAGTGTTATTGGAGCAACAGGTTCTTATTTCGGATATTGCAATTACATTAAATTCATTAAATAGTTTCGATCAGAAAATAAACAATGTGCTTGAGGTTGTTGGGAATCACTTAAATGTAAGCCGGGTTTATATTTTTGAGAATTTCGATAACGGAGAAACTACTTCTAATACTTTTGAATGGTGTCACGTTGGAATCGATTCTCAGATTGATGAATTACAGGGGATACCATACCGATATATTCCTTCGTGGAAACGGTTACTAATTGAAGAAGGTATTGTTTTTACCGAAGATATTTACAGCCTTCCTCAGGATATTCTTGATATTTTAGAGCCACAGGGTATCAAATCGATTATTGTTTTACCGCTTAATGTCGATGGCCAGTTTTATGGTTTTGTAGGTTTTGATGAATGTGTACGTAATAAAAAATGGGAAAAGTCGGAACTTGAGTTGCTTCGAACTATTACCAGCATAATTTCAAATGCATACGAACGGAAACGCATCGAGGAAGAACTGAGACAGAGTGAATATGAAAACCGGACCATAATTGACTCTATACCTGACATGATTTTTATTCATAATGAAAATGATAAAGTACGGCATTCAAAAAAATCAGCATTGAGCAAGGTTTTTAATATTGATGATGTTTATGATAAAACACCTGTAGAAATATTTGGTGAAGAAATTGGACAAAGCATAATAATGGCATTAAATGAAGCCAGGGAAAATGGACGGTTTCAGTTTGAATATCAGATAGAAGAAAATGGAGAAACACGTTATTTCGAATCACGTATGGTAAATATGGACAAGAACGAAGTTATGTCTATTGTGCGTGATGTAACGGTAACCAAACAAAACGAAGTTGAATTAAAGAATGCTAAAGATAGTGCAGTAAAAGCGAACCTGTCAAAAAGTGAATTTTTGGCTAATGTTTCGCATGAAATACGTACCCCTATGAATGCAATCCTGGGTTTTAGCGAAATTTTGCTTAGTAAAGTTGAAGATCAGGGGTATTGCGATCATTTAAAAACAATATTGAGCAGTGGCCGAACCCTACTATCATTGATTAATGATATTCTAGATTTATCGAAAATTGAAGCCGGAAAACTTGAAGTTGAACCAGAACCAATGTTTTTAGAATCGGTGATAAACGATATTGAACAGATTTTTTTGCCTAAAGTAGAAGAAAAGCATCTCACTTTAGATATATCTGCTAGCGATGATATTCCGGCGTATATTTATATGGATGAAGTTCGTTTTCATCAAATACTGTTCAATCTATTGGGGAATGCTATTAAATTTACCGAGAAAGGATATGTGAAATTAGAATCAAGGGCTGTTGATAAAGGCGATAAAATTGATTTAATTATGGATGTTATCGATACAGGAATTGGTATTCCCGAGGATCAACATGAAATGATTTTTGAAGCTTTTTCGCAACAAAGTGGTCAAAACAATAGGATGTATGGCGGTACAGGGCTTGGGCTAGCGATTACAAAACGTCTGGTCGAAAAAATGAATGGTGAAATCAAGCTTGAGAGCAAAGTGGGAAAAGGTTCTGTTTTTCGCTTGTGCTTTTACGATGTTCATGTTGCCCGTAATGTTAGTAGTAACATTGAAAAAAGGAATGAAAAAGTAGATGATAACATCGAGTTTGAGCCATCGGTCGTCATGATTGTTGATGATATTGATGTGAATATTCAGGTTGCCAAAGTGATGCTTGAAAATTACAATATCAAGTTTTTAGAGGTGAATAGCGGTGAAGATGCGATTGATATGCTCGAATTCGAAAAGCCCGACTTAATCTTTATGGATATTAGGATGCACGGCATGAGTGGTATTGCAGCAACCGAGCTAATTAAGTTAAACCCCAAAACTGCATCGATACCCGTAATTGCATTTACTGCTTCGGCCATGCAAAATCAAATAAGTAAGATTAAAGAAATATTTGATGGGTATATACGTAAACCGGTAACCAAAAAAACCCTTGTTCAGGTATTACAGAAATACCTGAAATATAGAACGGGTGATAAACGAAAATCAATGCAAGAGCCTCAAATAGAAACGTTAGATCCAGTGTGTATCGAAAACCTCCCCGAATTATTAAATATGTTTGAAGAGGATCTTATCGATAAATGGAAAGAAATATCAGGAAGCCTGGTTATTTATGAGATTGATGAGTTTTGTAAATATTTGGAAGGGATAAATAATGATTTTGATTGTTATTTTATGAGCAGCTATATTGATGAACTAAGAAAAGCTCTTGAGAGCTTTGATATTGATTTGATCGGAAATAAGGTTAGTGAATTTCCTGAATTGTATGAAAAATTAAAAACAGCAAATAAATAATTATGGCTACTATTTTAATTGTAGATGATAATAAAAGAAACTTGCAGGTTTTAGGAAGCATTTTGGGGCAAGCCGAATATAAGGTTGCAATGGCCCTTGATGGAGCAAATGCTTTAAAACTGGCACGGCAGGTATTGCCTGATATCATTGTGCTGGATATTATGATGCCAGGAATGGATGGTTTTGAAGTTTGCGAAAAGTTAAAGGCAGATAGTGAATTAAAAGAGATTCCTGTAATATTTCTTACTGCAAAAGTGGATGTTGACGATATTGTGAAAGGGTTTAATGTTGGTGGCAGCGATTATGTTACAAAACCTTTTAAAAAGCAGGAGATGCTGGTTCGAATTAGTAGTCAGATAGAGCTGGTAGAAAACCGAAATAGGATTAAAATGCAAGCTGAAGAATTATCCCAGTTAAATGCATTAAAAGATAAAGTTTTTGAAGTTATTGCTTTCGACATCAAACATGCGATGGATAGTTTTATCGCAGTTCCAAAATTAATGGCCGACCCAAGGCTTAATTTAACTGCAGAGGAAACAAGAGAGTTGATGGAGGATTTACAGGATAAGGCTCAAAATACGTATTATTTACTTGAAAATATTATTTGGTGGTCGCGAAGTCAGCAAAACCTTGTGAAACCAAAGTATTCACGGGTAAATCTCTTTAATGTTATCGGAAAAATTTCCGACGAACTCGGTGAAATGTGTGCAGAGAAGGAGATTGTTATTAAAAATGAAATAAGAGAAGGCGCATCGCTTTTTACTGATGCAAAATTGTTGGAAGTTGTTCTTAAAAATGTATTGCATAATGCAGTTAAGTATTCTTTTAAGAAAAACGAAGTTATATGTAAAAACTATGTGCTTGATGATGTATTTTGCATTGATGTTAAAAATTCCGGTAGTGAAATTTCTGGTGAAATAGCGGAAAAAATAAATAGACCATCAAGTTATGTGTCAGAATATGGTACAAACAATGAAAAGGGTGCCGGGATAGGGTTGAAAGTTTGTCAGGCATTATTGAATACGATGGGTGGTAAGCTGATTCTGGATAGTAATAATAGCGAAACTGTTGTGTCAATTAAATTAGCGAACGAATCATAAAAT
>JAGYOI010000223.1 GCA_018399395.1 Prolixibacteraceae bacterium | reverse complement strand
CTCTGCCCCATCAAATTCTGGCACTGGAAAAAATAATGTCAGGTCAGTTTCTCCGATTTCTCATAGCAGATGAAGTAGGTATGGGGAAAACCATTGAAACCGGGTTGGTTTTAAAAGAACTTAAATTACGCGGTATAGTTAAACGAACCTTAATTGTTGTGCCAAAATCTGCTATGGGCCAGTGGCAGCAGGAAATGAAAAAACACTTTAACGAACTGTTTCATATTTACGATACAGATTACATTAATACGTTAAGCCGCACATTTGCCCGATTGGAATCGGATAATACCATTAACCTGTTTACCCAGAACAATCAAATTATCGTTTCAATGGATGCTTTAAAACCCATTGAAACCCGGCAAGGTTGGAGTAAACAAAAGGTTGAAGAATACAACCGGTTCCGCATACAAAGTGTTCTGGAAGCCGAGTTTGATTTACTGGTAATTGACGAATGCCATAAAGTGGGCGGAAGCACCACCCAGGTAGGACGTTTTCAAATGGCCGATATTCTGTGCAATGCCATTCCAAACGTTCTGTTATTGTCAGCTACGCCTCATCGCGGAAAAAGTGACCATTTCAGAAGAATTTTGCAGTTGCTCGATACCGATGCATTTACCGGCGAAGGAATGCCTTCAATTCCGGAACTTGAACCTTACGTTGTAAGAACGGAAAAACGTCAGGCCATCGATTACAATGGGAAAGAATTATTTAATAAAAGATACACTTTCAGAACAGAAGTTATTTTAGACCCCGAAAGGCATAAAAAGCAACAGAAATTATATGATGAGGTATCCAACTATGTAATTGATGGTTTTAACCGCGCACGGCAAACAAACAACAATTCCTATGGATTTGTTATGATTCTTTTCCAACGAATGATGAGCAGTTCTACTCAGGCGATTTTGGATGCGATGCAAAAAAGAGCAGAACGTCTGTCCGGAGAACGACAGGAAGTCAACAAAGAAAATGTCATTAACAATCTGGACGATTTCGGCTTTGAAGGCCAAATGGAATTAGACTTCGAACAAAAGATTTTTTCGCTGGTAGAGGAAACCCAGGCGAATTACGATACGGAATTGAGCATTCTTAAAGATTTAATACGAAGTGCAAAAAACTGCCTTGAAACTGAAACTGACGCTAAGGTTGAATACCTCCTCGAACAATTAGGGAAATTGAAAAAAGAAGAAGCAAATCCTGATACTAAATTTTTAATATTTACAGAGTTTACCAGCACCCAGTTCATGTTGAAAAAAGTACTGGAAGAGAGAGGTGGTTATATTTGTGAGGCCATAAATGGTTCAATGGATTTTGACCAGCGGGTAAATGCATTAAAACTATTCAAGGGTGATGCCCAGGTGTTAGTTTGTACCGATGCAGCCGGAGAATCATTAAATATGCAGTTTGCCCATGTTGTTATTAACTACGACATGCCATGGAATCCAATGGTACTTGAGCAAAGAATCGGGCGTGTGGATCGTATTGGCCAGACACATGAGGTAAAAGCATTCAATATGATGCTGGATAATTCAGTTGACAAACGGGTTTATGAAGTTATAGAAGAAAAGCTGAACCAAATCCTGAACCAGCTTGGAATTGATAAAACTTCTGATGTTTTGGATAGTACCCTGGAACGAGACAAAATAAAAGGTTTGTATTTGACCTCATTGTTAAATCCCGAAAAGTTTGCCCAGGAAAGTACCAATTGGCTGGATGAGATTAAGGATAAACTTAAAGATTATAAAAGTACTGAAGGAGCTTTGCCTACACTGGACTCAAATAATATCCGGGTCGATAAGGTAGATTCAATTAAATACAGTCCATTACCTCAATGGCTGGAAAGCCTTACAAAAAAATATTTACAAACTAAAGGAATAACCTATCAGCCTTTAATTGATGGATTGAAATTTAAATTCCCCGGTTATAAAGAAAACGTCTTCACCTTTGATATAAAAGAAAGTGTTAATAATCCCATTCCTGAGCCAATTTCTTTACAACATGAAATTATCCAGTCAATTTTAAATGATGCCGTACCTTTCACAGAATCACAACAAATTCCGGTAATAAAAATTAAACATGGTAGTTCAACCAGTGGCCATTGGTCGTTGTGGAATTTGGAAGTAAAAAATCAATTTGAAACAAATAAAGCGGTAATTCCAATTTTTATTTCAACAGAAAGTACACAGTTTACAGCATTTGCTCAAAATGTATGGGATAAGTTAATCCAGGAAAATGATTACTTTGACTGCATCGGTGTATTGCCTGTAGATGAATCGAAAAAAGTATTTAGGGAAATCTCTGCTAAAGCAGAAGAATTACTTTTAACAAAGTTTGAAGAATTTGAAAAAAATATCTCAGCCAATACAGAAAAGATTAGATTAAATAAAGAAAAATCATTTGCATTCCAGGAAAAACAGATGAACAGAATCGGGATTGACAATATAAAACAATCCAGGCTCAGCAGACTTCACAGGGAAATAGAACTATGGAACAATAATTTTCATTCGGCAAAACAAATAGTTCCCGAATTAACCTGTTTGCTATTAATGAAAATCGAAAATGAATAATTGGATTGAAAAATACAAATCATTAGTTGTTTCCAGTCATAAGAAACATATTGTAGTTGCTGATGCAGATAATCTTTTTGCATACGCCGAACTAAATAATGCATTTGAAAAAGAGGGCTATACTGTAATTCGCGTAAATTCAGAATTAGAAATAAGGATTCAATTTGAGTTAAAAGTACGCTCATCCGAAAAACCGTGTATAATTGTTGCACCACCTTCCTACTCCCCTCTTCCGGATATCGATGAGAAAGTAAATTTCAAAAAAATCGGGTTATCCCATTTATTTCCTAACCTCGATGCAAAAGCTATAAATGGTCTCAGTTTCAATGCGCTTTCTATGCTTTCCAGTATAAAGCTATATGAGCAATTGAATTATGAAAAAACACTGAAATTCCTGCTGGAAAATTTGTATAGTGTAGATTATGAAACACTTACAAACAACAAATCAAAAGAAAGAATTCTGAATGCATTAATAACTGTTTTTCTCGAAAAAAACGGTGTAAACAAGCCCCTTATTCAATTTTTGGGTAATATATCAAAGCCTTATTTCCATGATTTAAATACGGTTAATTTAAATAAAACAGTATTAATTGAATACATTCAAAAACAGTGGAACAATTTTGCCGGGAATTTTAAATCTACCATTTATTTTCTGGAACCGCTGCTTTTGAAAAGTCTGGGATATTTATTTGCATTTAATTACCTGCAACCTGTAAAAGTATCTGCTGAAAAATATGAAGCTTTTCCCAAATCATTAAGAATTGGGGTGTATGTCAACGAAGATGGTGATAACGATAATGAGTTGGAAAGTTTAATTGACTATTTAAAGCAGGAATTAACCAACATAGAAGATATTCCACAACAATGGTTTAAGATCATTCATCTTTTGGCAAACGCAAAAATGAAATCGATTAAAACTAAAAACAATTCTCTTGTTGAACAATACGATGCAACCGAAAATTCCATTAATTCTCGCTTTCAGCGTTTCATTGATAATACCTACAACAGTCTCTTTTCTCTCAGTGGAGTAAGAACACCGGTACTGGTCACACGAATTTTGGAACATATAAAAGCAAAACCATCAAATAAAAAA
>JAGYOI010000222.1 GCA_018399395.1 Prolixibacteraceae bacterium | reverse complement strand
TTTGGTATCGGGATTCCTAACTGGCGTGATAGTTTGAAAGAATGTATTGCACAACTTAAAAGGTAACAGAGATGGATAAAGCATTGATTGGTGAAGTTTCAGAGAAAGCTCAATACTGGCTCAGTGATTTGTTTGATGATGAAACACGTGATGAAGTACAAAAGATGCTAAATGATGATGATAAATCTAATCTCATCAATTCATTTTATAAAGATTTGGAATTTGGTACCGGTGGTTTGCGGGGAATCATGGGGGCCGGCATAAACCGTATGAATATTTATACGGTAGGGGCTGCTACTCAGGGACTGTCGAATTATTTGAACAAAGAATTTGCTGGTCTCGATGAAATTAAAGTAGCCATTGGGCACGATTGCCGGAATAACAGCCGCAAATTTGCCGAAGCTTCTGCACAAATTTTTACAGCGAATGGCATTAAAGTTTATCTCTTCGAAGATTTACGCCCGACACCAGAGCTCTCTTACGCGATTCGTGAATTAGGCTGCCAGAGTGGTATTATTTTAACAGCATCTCATAACCCAAAGGAGTACAACGGATATAAAGCTTATTGGAACGATGGTTCACAGATTGTAGCCCCACATGATAAGCTTATTGTTGAAGAAGTTAAAAAAGTTACCGTTGATAAAATTAAATGGGATGGTAATGATAGTAATATTACAATTCTGGGTGATGAATTTGACCAAAAATTCATTGAAAAAGCTACATCAGTAGTGATTAACCCCGATATTGTAAAAAAGCATAGCGACCTGAAAATTGTTTTTACACCAATTCACGGAACGGGCGTAAAAATTGTACCTGCTGCCCTCGAAGCATCAGGTTTTAAAAACATAATTCATGTGCCCGAACAGGATGTGGTCAGTGGTGATTTCCCAACTGTTGTTTCTCCTAATCCCGAGGAACCCGCAGCCATGGAAATGGCAATGGACAAAGCACGTCAAACCAATGCCGATATTGTAATGGCCAACGACCCGGATGCCGACCGTATTGGGGTTTGTACGAAAGACGATAATGGTGAATGGTTTATCGTTAACGGAAATCAAACGGCCTTGCTGTTCCTTTATTATATAATTACTCAGTACAAAGCATTAGGCAAACTTAAAGGCAACGAGTTTGTAGTGAAAACCATTGTAACTTCAGAGCTAATTGCTGAGATTGCCCGTAAAAACAATATTGAATATTTCGATTGCTACACAGGCTTTAAATTTATCGCCGAAGTAATTCGTGATAATGAAGCTGAAAAAAAATACATCGGGGGTGGTGAAGAGAGTTTTGGTTTCATGCCGGCCGATTTTGTGCGGGATAAAGATGCCGTTTCATCTTGTGTGCTAATGGCTGAAATTGCCGCATGGGCAAAAGATCAGGGAAAATCGTTATTCGACTTGCTGAAATCAATTTATCTTGAGTACGGCTTTTCAAAAGAAAAGATGAAGTACATTGTTCGTGAGGGACAACAAGGTGCAGTTGAGATTGATCAAATGATGAAGAATTTCCGTTCTAATCCACCCAAGACCCTTGGCGGCTCAATGCTTGAAGTTGTTAAAGATTACAGCACGTTGATTGCAAAAAATATAATACTAGGTGACGAAAAGAAAATCGATCAAAAAGTTACTTCTAATGTTCTCCAGTTTTTTACGCAGGACGGCACCAAAATATCTGTACGACCTTCGGGAACTGAGCCAAAAATCAAATTTTACATTGAAGTGAAAGGTGAGCTTAATTCTTTGGAAGAATTTGATAAAGTGAATGCAATAACTGAAGAAAAAGTAAATTCAATAATGAATGAGCTTGTAAAGCAATAAATAGTGAATAATCACTATAATTGATTCATATGCCTGCTCATTTTATGGGCAGGTTTTTTTTTCGATTAAAAATAAAAATATGAGCCGAATTAAGGAGTTATTTAATATTCAATATCCGATTGTGTCGGGAGGGATGGTTTGGTGCAGTGGTTGGCGGCTTGCTTCTGCGGTGAGTAATGCAGGTGGTTTGGGTCTGATTGGCGCAGGGTCAATGCACCCCGAAACATTGCGTGAGCATATCCAAAAAGCTAAAAAAGCAACCCGTAACCCGTTTGGCGTAAATGTACCTTTACTGTATCCTGAACCCGAAAAAATCATGGAGGTGATCGTGGAAGAGGGCGTAAAAATTGTTTTCACTTCGGCCGGTAGCCCCAAAAAATGGACTCCGTTTTTGCATGAGCATGGCATTACGGTGGCTCATGTTATTTCAAGTGCCACATTTGCCAAAAAATCGGAAGATGCCGGTGTTGATGTGATTGTGGCCGAAGGCTTCGAAGCCGGGGGGCATGAAGGAAGAGAGGAAACAACAACCATGAATTTAATTCCGGCGGTACGTAAGTCCGTTTCGTTGCCCTTATTGGCTGCCGGGGGTATAGCTACAGGCGGGCAAATGCTTGCCGCGATGGCATTGGGTGCCGATGGGGTACAGATTGGTTCTTTGTTTGCAGCCTCTGAAGAATCATCGGCTCACGACGATTTCAAAAAACGTGTTGTTGAAACAGGAGAAGGTGGCACAAAATTGGTGTTAAAACAACTGGCCCCGGTACGTTTAATTAAAAACGAGTTTTATCAACAGGTTGAAGAAGCTGAAAAACGTGGAGCATCAATTGATGAGCTTAAAAACCTGCTGGGCAGGGGAAGGGCAAAAAAAGGGATATTTGAAGGAGATATGGATGAAGGCGAACTTGAAATAGGGCAGTGTGCTTCGCTTATTGACAACATTGAATCGGTGCAGGTAATATTTGAGCGTTTGTTTGGTGAATATAATCTTGCATATAATCGTTTGTGTGCGTCTTCTGTTTTCAATAAATAACATTTCATAACCATATAAGAATTATAAGTTCATTTAAGGCAACCTTATATGTCCTCATATGCCTTATATGGTTTTATTAAAGTGAAAAGTGATTGTTGTTTTTGCTCGTTTCATAGTAATTTATATCAACGAAGATTATTTTATTATAAAAGTTGAGCAACTTTGGTAAACTTAAAAACCATATACTTGTTTTTTATAGAAATATTTAGGAACGTTACAGATTTAATATTATGAGCAATTTCAAAGATATTAGCCAATTAATTGGCAAAACCCCATTGGTTAAATTAAACCGTTTGGCTTTGGGGGCAGGTGCTGATGTTTACGTTAAACTTGAAAGCATGAATCCAGGCGGATCTGTTAAGGACCGGCTGGCACTGGCAATGATTAATGCTGCAGAAGAAAAAGGGTTGGTTGATGGAGCCACTACGATTATTGAACCAACCAGTGGTAATACGGGTATTGGCTTGGCAATGGTTTGTGCTGTGCGAGGTTACAAATTAGTAATTGTAATGCCTGAAAGTGTATCGGTTGAACGCCGGTCGATACTGAAAGCTTATGGGGCCGAATTGTACCTTACACCCGCCGATAAAGGCATGAAAGGTTCAATTGCAAAGGCTGAAGAGTTGGCTTTAGCCGAGAAAAAGGCTTTTATACCGATGCAATTTGAAAATGAAGCCAATGCAGAATTTCACCGAAAAACTACAGGCCCTGAAATTTGGGAAGATACAAATGGTGAAGTAGATATTTTTGTTGCAGGTGCCGGAACCGGTGGTACCATAACCGGTGTGAGCGAAATGCTCAAAAGTGTAA
>JAGYOI010000221.1 GCA_018399395.1 Prolixibacteraceae bacterium | reverse complement strand
CCGGGCGCAAAAGTTATAGCTTGCGAACCCGCAGGGGCCGATGATGCATACCGCTCGTTCTACGATGGAAAAATTCACCCCTCGGTTAACCCCAATACCATTGCCGATGGTTTGCTAACTTCATTGGGAACACTTAACTTTGAAGTTATTAAATCAAAAACAGACCAAATCGTTACTGTTTCGGATGAAGCAATTATCAAGGCCATGCGGATGATTTGGGAGCGGATGAAAATTATTGTTGAACCCTCTTCAGCCGTTCCATTAGCTGCGATTATTGAAAAGAAAGTTGATGTGATAAATAATAAAACAGGCATTATCCTCTCGGGCGGTAATGTCGATTTAAATAAAATTAGCAACTATTTTTAAAATCAAACACCATGGAAAAAACACAAGCTTGCGATGAATGTAAAATGAGGGCAAAATACGATGAAAACCCAAAATCGTTTGCCGGCCGTTTCTGGAAATGGCACATTAAATTTTGTCCCGGATGGAAAATGTACATGAAGTCCATCGACGATGAAAAACGTCTTCAGGTTGCACAAAAATACAACCTGAAGAAGTATATGAACTAGAGACGAATGAAAAACTGTACGCGTTTGTACTTCGCGTATGAATCATTCTCGTTTCATTCAACAACATAAACTACTTCATCGCTGAGCAGCGACTCCCCACCGTCGGCAGTAAATACTTTTATGGCATAGCTGATTGTTTGCTGAGGCAGGCGTTCTCTGAATTCCATTTCGTTTGTTCGGCGGTGATAAACTAAGCTTCCGTTAGCATTGGTTTTGTATATTGCAAACAAAATTCCTTCAAAACCATGGTCGTACTCCCAGTTCAGGCTTAGTATTCCCTCCTGTTCTTCTATTCGCAGATTTTCAACTGTTGGACGAACTCCATCGTCATAGGCTTTCCCAAATACAGGGTGGGCAAATTCCGATTGGTTGCCACTAAAGTCTCTGGCCTGCAGAGAGTAATAATAAGTTGCTCCCTGCTCCACATCGTTGTCGGTGAAGCTTGTTTGCATGTTTTCAAGCTCAGCATAAAACGCCCATGGTTCTTCAACACTGGTATTTCTGAACAGTTGCTGGCTTTCCACATCGCGGCTTTCGCTAAGTGCAAAATGCAGTTCAATCTCATTAGTCCGGTTTATAACCCTTTTAAAAACCGGTGTAGTGGGAGGAATGGTGTCTGGACGTTCAATCACCATTGTTTCGGAATAAGCCGATTGGTTAAAGTTAAAATCGAGGGCTACTATTTTGTAATAAATGCGGGGTGTAAGCGAGTTGAGTGTAACCGTATCGTTAAATACAGTTGGTATTTGATGTTGCAGTGAATCATCATCAACAAAGCCTTCAAAAATAACCGAGAACTCGTGTTCGGGGTCGTTGGCCCTAAAGAGGCGGTAGCCCATCAAATCCTTTTCGGTGTTTTTTTCAACTTCGAGGCTGACCACCCCTAACGAATCAATTTCGCCCGATAGCCATACAGGTATTGCAGGTGGTATGGTATCGATGAGTGTTACTGCCGATGGCAGTGATGTGCTTATATTGAAAGCTGTGTCAACTGCCTGTATGATATAGTAGTTGCTCTGACCTTCGATAAAAGTAGTGTCAATAAACGAACGTGTTTGCTTTGGAAGCGGATCGGGGTGTATTAGTGTAAACTCACCATCGCTTGAATTGGCCCGTGCCACAATAAAGGCCATGAGGTCGGATGCCGGGGGCGTGTTCATCTCCCATTCTATCAGCACTTCGCGTGGAGCTACATGCTCAAGTTTGGTCATGCGGGGCTGTTCCGGCGGTGTGCGGTCGCGCGGCATGGCTTCCACCTCCGCAAACATAATGCGCTCGCCAAAAACATTTTGCCCGTAAAAACGGTAGGAGTATGTTTCGTAGTTCTCCAACTCTTTATCGTTATAACCGTGGCGAAGTGGCTCGTCCGATTTCTTGTGCCTTAATGAGAATATTGGAGCATCGTTTAGTTTAGTGAACGTGTTTTCTCCGGGTGCCCGCCTTTCAACATCAAAGCCGAAAAGAAAGTTGTGGTCTTCCCATACAAAACTTATTTCCTCATCGTCTTCATAATGAAAAACCTCATGTGAATAATCTATTGATCCTGAGCTTGCCAAAATGGTGTGAGGTTCAGGCACAACCCGGTAAATTTCGGGTTGATTGATACTTGTAGCCCTGTAAGTATAGGTTTCGCCGGCAACCACATCCCTGTCGGTAAATGCCAGTGCCAGTCCTTGTGCTGCAACCGCTTCGCGCAATGCTGTGAGCATGAAAACCATGTACTCGAAATCCTCATCCGATTTTTGTTGTTTTAGGTCTCCAACGCCCTGTCCAAAATCGAACGACCCACCCATTGGTTCCGACGAGGCAGCAAGGAAATCCATTGCCAGCTCAATTATGCTGTAAGTTTCAGATGTTTCATCTTCCATGCCCAGAGCTTCGTTCCATTGGTTTTGCGACCAGGGGCTAATGCGTGCAATTTCTTCGAAATTATTGCTTTCTCCAGTCGCACGTTCCAATATAAACCCGCTGTCTAAGCCGGCATTCAGCAGTGCTTTGTTCTGCGGAAAAAGCCTGATTTCAATGCCCTGATTTTCAACATAGCGCCCCATTATTTTAACAGAAGTATCGAATTCCCCGTTTTCGCTTTCAGCCTGCTGGGCAAAAGCTAAAGAAGCAAGAGTGAGGATCAATGTGCTTATTATTAGTTTTAAACGTATCATATTGCTGTTTTTTATCAGAAGGTTTGAAGATTTTGCTGTGAATTTGTAACCATAGGTATCGGGCCGGTAAAGAAGTTTTTCTCAACGGTTTGGGTAACGCTGTTCCCTTCTAATGTTTGGGCATTTACCCAATTGTTGTTTTTAAACTCTTTTAGCGTGGCAGTAACCGTAAATTTATAGTTTTTATCACTCTGCAATGAGTTTTCAGGCAGGTTCGGGGCCGTTTCTAAATCATCGCCATAATCAGGTGATGGTGGTGGTGGTGGATTTGGTACTTGTACCAGAGGCAATTTACCCTGATCCATAGCCGCTGGCGGACTTATAGTACTTCCTCCTGTTCCTCCGCCATTTCCGCTTGTACTATTCGACTCTCCAACCTCAGCAGCTCCTGTAAAAGCTACCGTTGTTGTAAATCCTCCGCCCATTAACCAGTTATTAAAGTTTACCTGATTCACATTTGCTCCTATGGTGGTATTTCCGGACAAAGATGAGCCACCAACAGTTGTGTTTCCTCCTCCGCCATTACCTGTAGAGAAATCAACTGCAGGGGCAGATCCTCCGTCTAACATTTGTATCGTTGTATAAAGATATTCTCCCAGATTGTTAACATTGGTATTTAGCATTACCGGCGACCAGGTTTCGTCTTCGTTTTGTAATTGTAGCGAACGTGATACTTCAAGCTTAAAGGTTCGCATAATAATTGTGCCATCGGATTGTTGCTCAGCCACATCGAAAACTTCATCGGGTTCAAGGCCGTATTTAACAGCCAGAGGAGCATCAGTCGGGTAATTGTAAACACTAGAGGGTGCTACATACTGAATGAGCAATTCTTCCTGATCGGCTGCTGCGTCGCCCTGGTCAACAGACATTACCCCGGTGCCCTGATTATTACATGGAGTACCGGCCTGAAACGAATAGTTGAAACCCGCCTCAACGACATCAAGAATGTTCACGTATCCC
>JAGYOI010000220.1 GCA_018399395.1 Prolixibacteraceae bacterium | reverse complement strand
GGTGAATTAACCCATAAATTTCCTCTATGATCTTCAAAAAAATTAACAATCTCTTTATTAATCAGCCTGTCATTTTCGGGATACTCAATAAATGTTTCTTTTTGCCGATCAAATAAAAATATTCCCTTTTTAAATGGTGCACACCAGATATTATCATTGCTATCTATAAAAATATTTGAAATAGATCGATTTTCAAATTCACCTTGTTGACTCCAAACTTTGTCAAAATTTTCAGCTTGACGGGTTGTAGGGTCAATTTTCATGAGGCCACTACCATGCCCTATCCACAGAAAACCATCTTTACTTAATGCAGGACTGCAATAAGCTAAAAAATCGCGGGCGGGTGCATCTTTTTTCAGATATGGTTGGTAGGAATTATTTGATTGATCAATAATATAAAGTTCATTAGTCGTGGCAAATAACAACTCATCCTGAGGGCTTTCAAAAATGTTCATTACATCTAATTCAACATCAACAGAATCACCTTTGATAATGAAAACAGGCTCCACTCTTTCATTTTTGATATCAACCATAAAAATACCTCTGCGATAAACTGCAATCCAGGCATTTCCCTGACGGTCAAAGTATATTTTTTTTATTGCACTTTTTTTGAGCGAATATTTATCAGTTATATTATTAAACAAATAATTATATTTTTCTTTTTTCTTATTGAAAATATTGATTCCATCACCATCAGTTCCAATCCATATTTTGCCTTTTTCATCTTGCGCAACAGATAAGATGTTGGGATTAATTAATCCATTCTCGGAATACTTATAATGCTTATAGTGAAATGGCTGTGGGATTGCATAGTTAACGCCACTATTAAATGTACCCAACCATATTATCCCTTCATTGTCAAAAAATATAGAATGTATTGATTTATCTTTCAATCCATTTTCATCGGTATAATTAACTAAATGGTGATTCACTTCATGAGTATGAATATTCATGGTATTTAAGCCCCCATTCTCTGTACCGATAAACAAAAAACCTCTATTATCGCCAAACAATGACAAGATAGAATTATCGCTTAATCTTCCCTTACTTTTATTTGAAGTTGAAAATCGGATAAAATGATTGGTATTTTTATCAAACATATTAAGGCCTGACTTTTGAGTTCCAACCCAAATATTTCCGAGCTCGTCTTCATATATTGCTTTAATTGAATTTCCTGAAATAGAATAAACATTTTGTGGATCGTTAATGTATTGATGTCGGTAATTAGTTTGAAGATCAATTGAAATCAATCCATACTCTGTCCCCATCCATAATATATGCTTTGAATCAACATGTATACACTCTACCCTATTACCCTTTGAATTGTTTTGTTCATTAGATGGACTAATATGCTCTGAATCATTTGTTGTTAAATCAATAACATCAACACCTTTATTCGTTGCTATATACAGCAAGTTATCGTTACAATAAAAATCATTTATATAATTGTCGGAATAATTAAAAGGTGAATTACTTTTGGTATAATGTATAAACCGATCATTTTCAAAATCATATTTATTCAAACCAACGCCCTCTGTACCAACCCATATATTACCATCAATATCTTCTTCAACTGAAGTAAGATATTGCATCTCAACAGGTGAATTCTTATTTTCATATGAAAAACTATAGGGATAATGCTTTAGTTTAGTACCATCGTAACGAATTAATCCATCATTTGAAACAAACCAAATAAATCCCCGGCTGTCTTTTAATATTGATTTTACCCAATTTGACGGCAAACCTGAATTAATGTTAATTTGATTAAAACTCAATTTTTCGTAGGTGTTTGCTAAAGTTTGATTCGCAATCAACACAGCAAAAACTACACATATCATTATTTTAACCAACTTAATCATTCAGCCCCATTAATCATTCAATAATAAAAACTATTGTCAAATTTATCACATAACTTTATTTAAAAAAATCACATAAGAACCAATAAAATCACATAAGAACCAATAAAATCAAATAACAAAGAAATATAATTAACAGTAAAAGTAAAAATAAACGCATCAATTTGACTCTCTTAATTTTTTTATGAATTTGTTCATCTGTTAATGCAATTCTGGCATCGTTATTATCAATCATAGTTTTTTAGAATAAAAAAATGATTATCAAATATTTGTCCAATCAAAAACGACTCCTATATATTCATTCTTTTTATCACGGAGACCTTCATAGGCCTGTTGTGCCAGTTTAGGCGATATTTTATGGGAATACAGTGGTTCAATCATAAGTTTGCCACTTCCAATCAACTTCATTATTATTTCAGCATTACGCTCAATAGAGTGTTTATTAAATTCATTTTCTTGTGTTGGATATGTAAATTCCAGTGCTCCTTTCAAACTATGATTAAAAGGAAAATAATGAAAATGCTTAATAAAAGCAGTTAAGTTAGTTTCAAATGGAGCCCTTGGGCTTCCCAGTAGAATAATTTCTCCATTTAAAGCAACACCGTCGGCTGCTTCGGCAACAACTGAAGACATACCTGAAGCATCAATCAAAGTATTAACACCTTTACCACTGGTAATCTCATTTACTGCATCAACAATATTTATATTAGCACTGTTTACACAATACTCAATACCACATTTCTTCGATAAACCAAGTCTAAAATCATCAATATCAGTCACAATAACTTCAGCTCCCTGCAATTTTGCAAATTGTGCAGCAAGATTACCAATAGCACCCTGCCCCGTAACTAAAACATAATCTCCCAATTCAATATCCGAGGTTCTTATCGATGTCATTGCAATACCTGCCATATGAGAGAATGCAGCGTGTTCGGGATTTACATTTTCAGGAACCGGTACACATACGCCATGAAACCTTTCAGTAACATCAAGCTTAAAATACTCAGAATGAGTGCCATAAACAAATACGGTATCACCCACATTTACTTTATCTACTTTATCCCCCTTGCTTATAACTTTTCCAATAGAAGTATATCCCGGCACATCGGGTATAGAAAACCAAGATTCGAGCCCTGACAAACATGCCATTTCAGTGCCTGCACTCAGATGCGAGTAAAGTGTTTTAATGATTACTTCATGGCTATCAACCCTTTCGGTATCGTATTCCGTTTCGTTTAGACCAACTTTCCATAAATCAGAAACCAATAATTGTTTTGCTTTCATACTTTTATAACTTTATTTTTTTCGTTGTATTTTACTTTAACAATTCGTTATTATCCCGATCTTTAACCCTTATAGCCAGGTCTTCAGCGATTTTTCTAACATCAATATCAGTTAATGGATAAAATATTAACAATATTGTACCAATGAGTGCAACAATCCCAGGAATAACAGTCATGGTAAGTTTTATCCCCGTCATTGAAAGTGCAGATTGTGCTCCATTGGCTTCAAATCCAAACCATGCAAGAACAGACATAACCATAATACCACCTAACGCAAAACCGGTTTTTTGCGAAAAGGTAAGAGCCGAAAACACTAAACCGGTTGCCCTTCGTTTATTTTTCCACTCTGAATAATCGGCCGCATCTCCCAGCATTGACCATAACAGGGGCATTGTTGGCCCCGATGCTGCCGAGAATATAATTTGTACGGCATAAACCAATACAATGTTATGCGGTTTCAAAAAGAATAACATTACAGAAGAAAGAACAATAACAGACATTGAAACAATATAAAGTCTTTTCTTTCCAAATTTTTCAGAAAGCCATTTGGTAGGTAATACACCAAGCAATAG
>JAGYOI010000022.1 GCA_018399395.1 Prolixibacteraceae bacterium | reverse complement strand
AAACCGGTGGGTACGGTTTGGATTGCTGTTGCATCACCTGATGAAATAATTGCACAAAAATTCACGTTAAGCAATAACCGCGAACGCAACATCATACGTTCATCACAAACTGCGTTGAATATGTTGAGGTTGGTGTTGGTGGAGGAATAATCAGCGAAATCATATAAATCAGCAAAAATAAAAGGTTCTGAGAATATGAATGAACAGGAAATACAAAAAGTACGTAATATAGCCTTGGTCCACGATCTGTTGTCAGAAAGCGATGAGCATACCTGTGTGGAGTTTAAGCATAATAACAACAGCAAAGAGATGATTGGCAAATTAATTTCAGCTTTGTCGAATGCAGCCCGCATTGAGCAACAGGATTTTGGTTATGTGCTTTGGGGAATTGAAGATGATACTAAAAATATTGTGGGTACAAGCTTTAACCCCGAAACTAAAACCGTAGGCAATCAGGTGTTTGTTATGTGGCTTACTCAAATGTTACAACCCAGGCTGGCTTTTAAATTCCGTAAGGTAAATCACCCCAATGGTAATTTGGTTCTACTTGAAATACCTGCAGCCATTAGTACACCAGTGGAATTTGATAAAACAGCTTATGTGCGTATTGGAAGTGCAACGCCACGTTTATCGGAATATCCCGAACATTTTCAAAAACTTATTACAAATTTACGCCCTTACAATTGGGAAAAAGCAGTGGCAAAAGCCTTTGTTACTGCCGATGATGTGGTAAAATTACTGGATTACACATCGTACATTAAGTTAACTGGCCAAAACCTTCCTGATAACAAAGTGGGTATTATAGAACGCTTGGAAGCCGACCACCTGATAAGGAAAGATGTGGGAGGACATTGGAATATCACCAATTTAGGAGCAATATTATTTGCTGAAAGTCTCGATGATTTTGATACTTCGTTGGCACGTAAAGGTATTCGCTTTGTTTCATACGATGGAGGAAATAGAGCTTCAATTATAAAACAGCGTATTGACGATAAGCGGGGATATTCAAGGTCTTTTGAAAGTGTCGTTTCGTACATAAACAATTTATTGCCTGTAAACGAACATATTGGCAGCACACAACGAAAGTCGGTTTTGTTGTATCCCGAAATAGCAATTCGTGAAACCATTGTCAATGCTTTGATTCATCAAGACTTTACCATTAGCGGCACAGGGCCTTTAGTGGAGTTGTTCAACAACAGGTTGGAGATTACTAACCCCGGTAAATCTTTAGTGCAAATCGAACGTATGATTGATTTACCACCCCGTTCACGAAATGAAGCATTGGCATCTCTTATGCGGCGAATGAAGTTTTGCGAGGAACAAGGGACAGGTTTAGATAAGGTTATTATAAGTGTGGAAATGCATCAATTACCACCACCAAAATTTCAGGAATTAAACGGTGCTATGCGTGTTGTTCTTTTTGCGCCTCGTTCATTTGCAGAAATGTCTGTAAACGAACGGGTACGTGCTTGTTATCAGCATGCAATTATTAAGTATCTGGAAGGCGATAAGATGAAAAACAATACCCTTTGCGAGCGTTTTGGTATAGAGAAGAAAAATGCAGCTCAGGCATCATTGGTCATAAAAAAGGCCTTGGAAATGAAAGTAATAAAGGTTGCTGATCCTGATTACCCGAGAGGTGGTTACGAACCGGTTTGGGCATAATGATAAGTTTCTTGATTCAGTTTTGATTCATGAAACCGATATATAATATGAGATTTAAATAAGGTGTTGAAATATAGTGAATTAAGTGTGTGCTTGTTTCTTGATTCAGTTTTGATGAGATTATTAACGAAGCATAAACCGAATTTGAATATACCGACCCTGTATAAAAATAAAGGACACAAAGAAAGATAAAAAGCAAACTAAGTCCCAAAAGGGCGAAATATTTTTAAAGATATATGAAAAAACTTCTTAAAATAACAGGCATAATTGTTCTTATTATTGTTTTGGCAATTCTCCTGGTACCTTTTGCATTTAAAGGTAAAATCAGCGATGCTGTATTAAGCAAAGCAAAACAGAATGTTAATGCTGAGATTAGCTACGGTAGTTTCCGGCTATCGTTATTTAAATCGTTTCCCGATTTTAATGCCTCGTTTAACGATGTGGCTGTTGTTGGTGTTGATGATTTTGACGGCGATACGCTTGTGGCATTTAAAAATCTTTCGGCACAAATCGATGTTCGTTCGGTTTTTAGTGACGAAGGCTTGCTCATAAAATCTTTGCAGCTCGATAAAGCTTTGCTGCAACTGATACAAAACGAATCGGGTAGTGTAAATTGGTCTGTAAGTAAGACAGTTGAGGCTGATGTCAAAGAAAAAGGTGATAGCAATAAGGAGCCACTAAAACTGCAACTTAGCGAGATTATTATAACTGATTTCGATTTTATTTACAACAGCGAAAAATACAATTATCTTTTTTCAACATTCGATGTAAATGGAAAAATGTCGGGCGAAACGGAAGGGGTGAATGCTTTGCTGGCTGTTGAGGCCGCAACACCATCCATCAATTTTGAATACGATAGCGTGCACTATATCCATAATGGTGAGCTAAACCTAAGCACCCAGCTTGAGGCCAACCTCGAAAAATATGATTTTGTTTTTCGTTCGGGGAAAAGCGAGGTTAACGGTATGCCGGTTGATATTGACGGGGGCTTTTCAATGCCGGGCGATTCGATGCTTTTTGATGTTGATTTTAATGTTCCCGAAATTGATATCCTTCAGGTTTTATCGCTTATACCCGATGCTTTTCAAAAATACATGAAGGATGTTGAAGCAACCGGTAATGTTGATTTTGGCGGCAAAGTGAAAGGTGTTTATTTCGAAGATATTTATCCCAAACTGGATATTGGGCTGAATGTAAATGACGCCACTGTAAAATACCCCGGGTTGCCTGATAAATTGGAGTTGCAACAACTGATTGCCCGTGTGGCTAAACCAGAGGGTGATTTTGATTTGCTTACACTGGGTGTTGAAAAAATGGATATGATGCTGGCAAGGAACCCATTTTCGATGCAGGCTATGTTTGGCACATTGATGAGCGATCCTTTTATCGATGTTGATTTAAACGGTACCATCGATATGGGGTCGTTAAGTAATGTTATACCACTGGGTGATACAAAAATGACAGGAACGCTGGTGGCCGATGCTCAAATGAAAGGTAATTACTCGTCGCTTGAACAAGATGATTTTTCAACTTTTGTTTCATCGGGGAGTATTTTATTGGATGATTTCTTCTTTCAAAATAGCTCGATACCACAGGGCGTGAATTTTAGTAATGCATCGGTTGAGTTGCTTGATCAGAATGTGACAATGCGTAATTTGACAGGCACTATTGGGCAAAGCGATTTTAATGTTGAAGGGAAACTTTCAAATGTGGTTACATGGCTTTTTGCAGGTGATGTGCTTAGCGGGAATATGAATTTGAGCTCCCGCTTATTAAATTTGAACGAGTTTATGTCGCATTACACTCCGGAAAGTAACCCCGGAGAAGAAGATTATGTGAAAACTGGCACGGATCCCCAGGATAGTATTCCGTTAACCTTGCCCGATAAAATGCACCTGGTTTTTAATGCCGGTATCGATCGGTTGTTGTATGATCAGATGGACATTACCGATTTTGAAGGTAAGCTGATTTTGCACGATCAACAGCTCGACCTGCACGGATTGCAAATGAACCTTATTGGTGGTTCGATGAGAATGAACGGGGTTGTTGTTGCCGACGGTCGTCAAAATCCCGATTTGACTGCAAATCTTGATATTTCAGGTTTCGATCTTCCGACAGCCTATCAGCAATTGGGGATTGTACAAAAATACATGCCCTTCGCGGCGAAAAGTCAGGGGCAGTTTTCTACCAATATCGAGCTTCAGTCTCCATTGAGCAGTGAAATGAAAACCATTTTAACTGATGTTTCGGCAAGTGGTTCATTTTCAACAAACGATGTTAAGTTGTTAAACACAAGTTTGTTCTCAAAGCTTGATAAAGTGATACAAACCAATAAATTTAGAAATGTTGAAGTCGGTAACTTTACTACTTCATATGCTATTGAAAACGGGAATTTGAATGTTTCGCCCTTAAGCACACGAATTTCCGGGCAGCCTGTTCAGCTTTCAGGCGCCTATAATTTGGGCGGAACCCTCAATTTCAGGGTTGATGCCCAGGTTGATAAAGATGTACTTTCATCAGAAATACAAAATGTGATAGCCTATATACCCGGTCATCAAAAAGTGAAAACCATTGATGTGGGTTTTGATATTAAAGGCGATGCCAAAAAACCCGATGTGGTTGTTGATACCGATAAAATTAGGAAACAGGTGCTGAATCAGGTAAAAAACAGCTCACGCGAAGAACTTGAAGATGCTGCAAAAAATTTATTGCGTGATTTGTTTAAATAAGTGATAATATTATGGAAATGCCCGCCAATATGGTTGCCCGGATATTTTTAAAACACATGGGGGATGAATAGGGAAATAGAATTCCTGTTTTGTCATCTTTTCAAAATAAAACGTTCTGAAACGATTTCATCTTCCAGTGTTTGAACTGACAGATAATAAATGCCGTTTTTCCACTTCTGGTCAAAATCAATCAGCACCTGATTGTTGTTTGCTGACATTCTTTCCGTAAAAATAAGCGCACCGGTGTTGTTGTATATTTTAACCCTGACATTGTTTTTATTTTCAAAAATGCTGCTTTGGGCAATAATATAATGTTGTGCAGGTTGGGGGAATATATTGAGTGTATGGATATCGGCATTTTTTGTAATGCGATTAGAGCTTGTCCGGTTTTCTTCATTAAGGGTGATGTTAAAGTTCCCTTCCGTTCCACCACCACTGCCATCAAATTGCAACCAGTACATTTCGCCCGGGTTAACATTAACGGTTTCAATGTAAGATGTGTAATCGGTATCTGAGACATCGTCGTTTGCAGCCAGAAGTGTGTAGCGGCCGTTTAGGATTGCAGTATAAGAATTGGCCTCGTAAAGTGCAATTTGTCCATCCATTCCGGTTGCGGCTATCGAAACTGCACCTGATTCGGGGGCTAAAAATGTGAACCACACAGAATTTTCAACAATATTTTCACCAGTCCAGTATTCATCACACCAATCGGTTTGTGAAGTGCATGAGTTTACAGGCGGTACCGGCTCGTTCGTTTCAACGCTTGCGCAGATGTTGTTGAACGGGCCGTTTTCTCCAGTATTGAGTTGTGTTGCATTGGCGATATCATCGTTTGTTGGCATAACAAGTTGAATATTGAAAAAGCTGGTATCGCTACAAGTGCCTTGTTGGCCTATTATTGTCCCTTCAATATTGAATGTTGAATCGATGGAAGTGCTATTGTTTTGTTTTATGATGGCTTTATTTCCCAATGTGCTAATATTGAAAAAATCAAAAGTGCCTTCGTTGAGTTCCCACTGGTAATCGGAAGCACCCGAAGCAATGATTTGTACCGAATCGGTTTCAAGAAAACACGTGCCGGTTTCGGGAGAAGAAATATACGACACATTAATAACCGATCCGGCTGTAATAGCATCATCGTAAGTTATGCTGTCTTTGCCATACGGGTTTTCAACCTCTAGCTTGATGCTGTAAGTTCCGGGTTCGTTGAAGCGGATTATTGGATTTTGAGAATTGGGTGAAGTTCCTTCAATAAAAGATACATTTGCCGGGGAGATATCCCAATGCCATTTATTGACATTGAAAACAGAATAATCGTTTAATTGGATGGGGGCGCCAACACATACGTTATCATATTCAATATTCATCACGGCTTCAGGCAGATTGTCATGTGGTGTGTAGCCGTTAATATACTGAGTGCTGTCTTGACCGGAAAGATATTCCCATAACTCCTTATAAGTAATATTATCTCTGAACCTTCCACCTACACCACTGTTTTTCCATGAATAATCAATTTTTCCGTAATAAGAATCGTAATCACCACCACCATGCAGTTGGCCGATAATGCGTTTGCTTTCATTGAAAAGGGGAGAACCGGAAGAACCGCTGCCGGTCATGCCACTTTCAAAAATCACTTCCCAATGCGAATGGGCCGGTGAGGTGATATTATTGTCCCATCCAATTTGTGAGCTGTATGAAACCGGTTTGTCGTCTTCGAATGAAATCTTTTTAAAGAACCCTTCGGGGTGGTGAATAGAAACAGCTAATAAGGGAGAATTACCCCGGTCCCATCCGGCATAATAGGGTTGGTATGATGCCGGAGGTATTTCGTCAAATTCTACAAGCGTAAAATCCGATTCAGTGCCGGTTGTGAGCAACTGAGCCCCGCTGAGAGTTTTAAAATTGTCGGCAGTATTTAAGCCGCAGCCGCTGCTCTCGTAGTTGAAATAGGCCGTAATTGTTTTGGCCGATTCGTTTGTACTTACACAATGATGGGCAGTTAAAAAATAAGGGGTGCCATCTGATTTTGTATTGTTAATTAGCGCACCGCTGCAAGTGTAACTTGAACCATCTTCTACAAAAGTGTATTTGCTTACGGCATGTTTTTCGAGTTGCCATTCAAGACCCTTGCCACAATTAACATCGTTGTAACTTGCACTTAATTCTTCGCCCGAAATCATTTCGTGTAAGTCGCGGTAGGCCAGGCTTACCTGGTTAATGATTAAACTTCCGGAGAATTCAGGATTTGCTGGTTCGAAGTATTCAACGATAAGTTCGTTATCCGGGAAATCGGCAATGGCAAATGAAGAATCCGGGTTCATGTTGCTTTGGGTGAAAGCACCTGAAATCAGCGAATAATCATTGTTGTAGAGAAATAACTTTGCACCTTCGGGTACTGTGTACTCGGAAAAGAGAAGCTTTATTGATTTTGCATTGACCGATGATAGTTTGGTTTGCCAAATGGTTCCTGTTTCTAATACTGTTTTTGAGCCTGATTTTAAGTTGATTGATGTATCGCGTACAATACCGTAGCGAAATGGTGTGCCGTAATTGTAGTCTTCTGTTAACAGGCTGTTGGTATTAATTGGGGCAAATTTTATGGTTGGTATTTTTTGTGCCGACTTCAAAATGTGTTGATGCGACACGGGACGCCCACCTTCAGAAATTTGGGCCAAAAGCTGAGTGCTGAGAATCGTTAATATGATTAATATGATGGGTTTTATTATTTTCATTTTATCGAATTATAGCAGTTCATCTACTGTTTTTTTTACAAAATCGCGTGTGTAATAATCGTCATCAACAATTGTTCCATTCCATATAATAATATCAAGGTCGATGGTACGTGGACCAAATTTATGTTGGCTTCTGTCACGCTTTAGCCGATCTTCTATATTCTTAAGATACATTGTTAGTTGATTTTTATTCATCTCCGTGTTAAGTCTAACAGCTCCATTCAAAAAATCAGCTTGTTCTTTTATGCCTATTGGTTTGGTGGTAATAAAAGACGAAACAGATACAACATCTATCTCCGATTTTAATATCTCAATTGCTTTTTCAATATTTTTTTTGGGCTCAATATTCGATCCCATTTCAATAATGCAGGTGTTCATTTTTTTGCTTCCATTTCAAATGAAACCGATTGGGCAAAGCGCAGGGCATGGGGCTTATCAACTTCTACTTTGGCCCATTTAACACGCTTGTCCTCCATAATCTCATCAAGTATCTTTTTGGTAAGGACTTCAAGCAGTTTAAACTGTCCTTCCTGCACCATTTTGATAACTTTTTTGGTTATGGTTTTGTAGTCGTAAATTCCATCCGGCTCATCTTGTCGTAAGGCTTGTTCAGAAACATCAACTTCAATCGTGTAATTAACAACAACATCCTGTTTGTCTTTAAGTTCATCAGCATTAAACCCGATAAAGGTCCTGATGAGTAGATTTTTTACTCTTATAATTGCCATGATTTAAAGTTTTCCAATATTTTCACCACCGTCGCAAAATAATAACTGTCCGGTCAGGTGGTCGTTATCTATTATATAATCAACACTTTTCAGAATAGGTTCAATCCCGCTTGGTTTTTGCATCGGAATATGTTTAGCCATTTTCATTAAGTCACTGTCGTTACCACCCGGTGGTGGCAGTGTAACGCCCGGCGCTATTGCATTTGCCCTTATTTCCGGGCCAAATTCGTAGGCTGTCATTTTGGTAAGTTCCCACAATGATTTTTTGGCCAACGAGTAGGCTGCATGACTGTTTTTATTGGTCGTTACGCGGGTATCAACAAAATTGATGATAAGCCCGTGAACTGATGACCCTGCAAAATCGCGGGTGAGGAAAAACGGTGCGGTAAAGTTGATTTGCATGTTGCGCGTGAACAGCTCCGGGGTGGTTTCTTTTATTTCGGAAGCTTCAAATATTGAGGCATTATTAATCAATAGTGAAATGCTTCCCATTTGTTTTATTACGTTGGGGATCAATTTTTGTACCTCTTTCATGTTTGAAAGATCGGCTTTTACCGTATAAAATTTTCGCGTGGGATATTTATGTAAAAGCTCTTCTTTCAATGTTTCAGCTTCTTTTGAAGAGTGGTTATAATGAATAGCAATGCTCCATCCATTTTTTGCCAAATGATTTGCAAGGGCTTTGCCTATCCGTTTCGCGGCCCCGGTTATAAGTGCATGTTTTTCCATGCACAAAAGATAAAAAAAATGTACCGAAAACAGGCGTGCACGGTACATTTTATTTAAGATAAAATGATTCTTTATTTAGTTATGATAGACATATTCCATTGAGTCGACTGGGTATTCGCCTTGCATAATCGAATATTCGTCAATTGAATAACCGGCAAAAATACCAAGGCCGTTATTGATATTGGTATAAACTTGTACCGGTTCGGTAAGAAATTCTTCATCGTACCACCAGTGTTCGTAGCTTGATTTAATGTAAAGAAAAGCTTCCTTGCTTAACGACATAAGCTGTATCGAATTTTTATAAAACTCACCTTCCTGCATTTCGTGGTTGTGATCGTAATAATAATTATTGAATGACAGTTCATAGGTCTGACCTTTTATCAGGTCATCGGTAAAAAGGTTATAATCGTTGCCGGCACCCATGAAAAGGAAGTCATCAGCATCATCCTCTCCAACAAGTAAAGGGTCGTTTGTGCTAAAATAGCGGTCGGTTTCAGAACTTACATGTACAATTTTTATTGAATCAACATACTCATATTCCCCGGTTTTATCATTCCAGTAATAATTATCACGCCGGCCTGTTACTAAAGAATAAACTAGCCGGTAATAATTTTCAATTTCTTCGGGATCGGTAAATTTTACACGAATAAATTGACGGGTTTCGGTGTACCCGTATTCTGTTACTTCTTTCATTTCACTACGTACCGAGTCAATTGCAACAGCTTCAGGTATCGTGGTTTCAGCCCATATCTTATCGAAATCGGGGTGTTCAACTTCAATTTTGTAAGTTTTTCCTACCTGGGCAGTGGTTTGTACACTGCGATATTCCGTCGTGGGTTTTTGATTGTTGGAGTAGTAGTAATAATCGTTGTAGCCATTTTCTTCTTCGTAAGTTATCTCAAAATTTTGAAGTTCTTCTGCAAATTCTCCATCAACAAAAAGCTTGATGCTGGCATCATCAACCCATTCAGTGCTTTTTTCTATACCCGGAATAGGTTTGCTAATGGCAAGCTGAATTTTCACAATACTATCGGCGCATACAAATCCATTAACAACAAGTTTAGAATCGAGTACACCTTCGTCAAATTCAACCTCTTTCATACAGGCATTAAAAACAAATGTCGCAATGATGGCTATTGTTAGAATTTTTGTGATTTTATTCCGGATGATATTAGATAATGCTGTTTTCATGAGTTTTAGAATTTAAAAGAGTATGAAACTGAAGGAATGATGGGATAAAGGCTAAACTGGTTGAGTATTGTTTTGTTTTCGGTTTTTTTAATAACTTCACCAGTTGTCTCATTGTATATGTTTTCGCCATATTTTGTCCGCCACATGAGCATAAACGGGTTCATGTGGTTATACGTGTTGTATACCGATACGCTCCAGGTACGGATACCCCGTTTTTTTTGTTTGTGGAAGTTTAAACCAATGTCCATGCGGTGATAAGCCGGCATGCGATAATTATTACGGCCACCATATTCTTTAAGATTTGAACTTCTCCAGTAATGAGAATCACCGGCACCGGGAATAGGGGCTTTAGGGTATTCCATAACTCCCAGTGTTACGGCATTTCCGGTTCCGTATACCCATGTGGCACCAATATCGAAATTTTTGCTGAACTCGTGTGTGAGCGCGATGCTGATATCGTGTCTCCTGTCGTATTTTGCTGGGAATGGATCCCCGAAATTCAAGCTTTTGAACAAGCGTTCGGTTTTCGACCAGGTGTAGCCAATCCAACCGGTAGTTTTACCAATGGTTTTTTCGAGCATTACTTCAACTCCATACGACCAGCCTTCGCCTTGTTCTACTTTGTCTTCCCAGTTGGTCGCCGTTCCCATAAACGATGCACCTTCTTTGTATTCAATCAGGTTTTGCATCGATTTATAAAAACCTTCAACTGTGAAATTGATGCTTTCTGATAGATTGATGGCCGTTCCTAATGCAAATTGATCGGAAACAGGGGGGGCAAGTTCTGTGGTAACAGGAACCCATAAATCGGTTGGCAGGCCAATGCCGGCGGTTGTGAGCAGGTGTACGTGCTGCACCATGCGCGAATACGAAGCTTTTAGCGCCCAGTTGTTGGTGGCTTTCATCCGTAGCGATAAGCGTGGCTGAGGATTGATATAACCTTTTCCATCAACCATGAAATATGATAAATGGAGTCCTGCGTTGGCTTTTAACCGGGGTGATATTTCGATATCGTCTTCAATATAAGCCGAGAATTCATGTGCATGTATATCGCGATTTTCGAAATCTAAACCAGGCATATCTTCGTCAAGTTCCATGCTTTCGAACTCAATTTTTATGGCACCGGGCGTAAAATGATGGTTGATGTAGCCTGCACCAAATTTTATGTTGTGATTGGGAGAGGGGAAATAATCAAAATCAATCTTGGCGGTTATATCCTCAATACCTGAATAATATTTGAAAGCATCTTTGGTTTTGGTTTTTTCGGTAAGGTTACGTTCAATAAATTCCGAACCAATATCGAAAAGGTAACGGCTGTAGGTTACAGTAGTATTACTGAATAGTTGTTTGCTTAAAATATAATTCCACCTTGCCGAACCAATGGTGTTCCCCCATTGCAATCCAAATTCATCGATGTATTCATAATCCTGCGGAATGTTATTTTCGTTAGCGTAAGTGTATTCATCTTCGTATCCTCCGAATCCACGGTCTTTCCCAAAATAACCACTAAGATAAAGGCGGCTGCGTTCATTAAAAATATGGTTAAGTTTAACATTGTAATCATGAAAGTATGCACCACCCCTGATTTTTTCATCGGGATATATGGTATTCATGTAAAGGAATATAGGTTTGGTGAGAATATCCAGGTAAGTTCGTCGGGCCGAGAGCATAAAAGAAGTTTTGTCTTTGATAATGGGGCCTTCGAGCATCAGTTTTGATGAAATGGCACCAATGGAGAAATTTCCTTTGAACTCTTTCATGTTTCCATCTTTCATGTTAATGTCAACTACCGATGATAAACGCCCCCCAAAGCGGGCAGGAAAACCACCCTTGTAAAGCTGAACAGTTTTAATGGCATCGGGGTTGAATACTGAAAAGAAGCCCAGCAGGTGGCTGGCATTGTAAACCGGAACACCATCGAGCAGAAAAAGGTTTTGGTCGGGGCCACCAC
>JAGYOI010000219.1 GCA_018399395.1 Prolixibacteraceae bacterium | reverse complement strand
TCAGCTAATTCTTTAAGAAGAACACAGAAATCCCAGTTATAGGGCTCCATGGCCATGTCGATACCTGCATTAATGGACATTTTTATGGCTTCTTTTTTGTCCTTGGCAACTTTTTCACGGGTGTAAAGGTTGTTGATGTCGGCCCAGTCGGTCACAATCATACCATCCCAGTTCAAGTCTTCTTTAAGCCATTCTGTGAGCAGTTCGTAGCTGGCATGTACCGGCATTCCGTTTACCGAACCCGAGTTGCCCATAACCGATAAAGCTCCGGCCTTAATAGCTTCAAGGAAGGGGGCAAAATGTTTTTCGCGCAGTTGGCGTTCACTTATAATGGATGGGGTGCGGTCTTTCCCTGAAAAAGGGGCTCCATAACCCATGTAGTGCTTCATGCAAACGGCAATCTGCTCTTTGCCTATTTCATTAGGGTTTTCTCCCTGATGACCGATAACCGCTTCACGTCCCATTTGGGCATTTACATAAGCATCTTCGCCAAAATTCTCCCACATACGTGGCCAGCGGGCATCCCGCCCCAGGTCAACAGTTGGGGCAAAAGTCCATGGCACGCTGCCGGCCTTGGTTTCGTAAGCGGTTATTTCACCACCCTTGCGAACCAACGAGCGGTTAAAAGTTGCGCCCATGTTCAATGTTTGAGGGAACATGGTTCCATCAAGAATATAAGTAGAACCGTGAATCTGGTCCAGGCCATATATACAGGGGATACCAATTTCTTCCATCGATTTTTCTTGTATTTTACTGATAATTTTATGCCATTTCTCACGGGTTTGCCCTACTCCTGGCGTATTAAGAATAGAACCGACCTTATAAATTCTTATAACGGTATCCAGCATGGCCTCGCTTACCTGAAAATCGCCACGGGAAGCTGAACCGGGTTCTCCCAACACATCAATGGTCAGTTGGGTCATTTGCCCGATTTTTTCTTCGAGTGTCATTGTTTGAAGCAGGGCTTCAACCTTTTGCTCAATTTCTTCATCCTGTGGTATTGCCGGCTTTGTTGTTTCTTGGTTCGTGCAAGATAACAAGGCCGCAATTGCCAGTAAAAAAATAAAAATTTGTTTCATAATGTGTTATTGTTGTCTTATTAATAGTTTCAGTCGTATAAGAATGGATTATTGGCAAAAATATATCGAAAATCAAGAAGAAGTTTATAAATTTTGATCAAATGATAACAATTTAGATATATTTATTAAAAATTGCTTGATATTAAAACTGCATCAAAAAGTCCTGTAATTTCTCGTTACGTTCAAGGTTGAATTTTTTCCTTAAGCGGTAACGGGCAATGTCGATACTATGTATTTCTTTATTGGTAATTTCAGCTATGTCCTTCGAGCTCATATTTAAACGAAGTAAATATGAAAGTTTTAATTCTTCGGGTGTGATGCCCGGATAGGCATTTAACAGGTTGTTCGAAAAATCGGGGTGAACTTTATTGAAATAATCCTGAAAGTGTTCCCATGTGTTGTTCCTAAGATTAAGCTTAACAAGTTGAATGTTTTCCATAAGCTCTTTTTGGGTGAAATGGTCAATGGAGGAACAATTTTTCATAATGTTTTCGATAAGTTCAATAAGTTCACCAACAGCATTGTTGCTTTTTTGGTTTGTTTTTGTAAGGTTTGTAAGTTCCCAGTCTTTATGCCTTACTAGCTCTTTATAGTAATCTGCCAATAATAAAATGGAACGGCTGCGGGCAATAATTTCGGTTTGTTCAATTGGCTTTCTGACAAAATCAATTGCACCGGCCTCTAAAGCTGTTTTAAGGTTGTGGCTACTGGTCATGCGCCCGGTGATAATAATTACCGGAATGTTTTTGGTTGTATCGTTTGCCTTTAACTTTTGAGTGGTTTCAATACCATCAAGCAAAGGCATTTCCCAATCCATAATAACCAAATCAGGAACTTCTTTTACTGCAATTTCAATTGCCTGTTCACCGTTAAATGCACCTAATACTTCGTATTTTTGTTCGTTTAAGTAATCGGTAAGCAGGTCAACTACAGTAATGTCATCATCAACAACCAGTATCTTTTTATGAATGTTCATAGTGTGTTGTTATTAAAAGGATACAGGTTAAGTGATTTAATCTACGGTTTTATCTGCTTATTTACAAATTTAATTATTTCAGTTTCTACTTTTTTGTATGAATTTGATGTTGATTGGCATCCGATCACATGCCGTCCGGCACCGGGGAAAGCAACCTTAACTTTGTTCTCTTCCGGGGTTCCGAGTTGCTCAAACATTTCAAGCATGGCATCAACCCTTACAACCGGGTCTTGCTCTTCATCGTTTTTGTAGTAGTAACCCAGAAAAACCGGTTGGGTGACTTTTTCAAATGTTGATTCCTGCATCGTAATGTCAACCAGGTGTTTCAGAAAAACGGTGGCTTCCCAGCGGTATTGTTGGTACCAGTATTTTTCTTCTACTTCGGGGGCAGGGCCTAAATCACGAAATTTACTGCCACCATCTGACAAACGGGCAATTTGAAGTCCCCATGGACCGCTCAGCAGGAATGCTGCCGGATCGTTGATGGCAACGTTGGGTGATAGCAGCACGAGCATATCAACCATTTCGGGGAAGTCGGCGGCAAGTTGCAGCGAAAGTGTCCCCCCGGTTGAAGTACTCACAATGATGATGCTGTCGCCGAGTGCTTGTGCAATGAGCAGGGCTTCTTTTGCTGAATCGTATAATTTACCGGGCTGCATGTCAATGAGTGCATCTTTTTTATCGATGCCGTGGTCGTGCAGTCGGCTCAGGTATACATTGGCGCCGATTTCTTTTCCGGTGTTGGTGTGAACAGGGTGTCCCTCGTACCAGCTGGCACTAAAACCGTGCAAGTATAGCACACACCAGTTGGTTTTATACCGGAGCGAATCATTGTCCCATATAACCCGGGCTTCATTGTCGGGACGAATATCAAATTGCGCCTCTTTATCATTTACATATTGCTCAACGTTTGATGTGTTGAGGCTGAGGGCAGGTAGTTCATCGGTTACCGGCTCGTAACCGGGGATTGGTCCTACAAAATATGCAAAAACCAGTATGCCGGTTACAATGGCCATATAGTAAAGCCACTTGTGCTTTTTGCTCATTTATTAACTGTTTTTAGTGTTCCATTTAACAACAGCGCTGGTATTCATTGGGTTGTATATGTTCTTTGCTTCGGGGGTGTATAAGAAATCAAGTTCCCTGGCAAAGTATTCGATTATTTTACCGCGAACCATTTTCAGGGTTGAATTAAGCAGCTTGTTTTGTTCATTGAACGATTCTGGCAGAATTACAAACGTTGTTGGTAGCCAGCGTTCGGTAAACATTCCTTCGTACTTTCCGCCTTTCCGGTACTCGTTAATTTCATTTTGAATGAGCTCAATAGTTGTACGGTTGCCGGCATCTGAGCCTGGCTTTATCCCGTTACGGTCGAGGTAGCGGTTAATGGCCTGTATGTTAGGTACGATCATGGCCGACGTATATGGGCTCTGATTGTTGTAAAGCATGGCCTGGTCGATGTAAGGCGATTGGTCAACGAGCGATTCTTCAATGCCTTCGGGACTGTATTTTTCACCATCGCTTGATATAAGCAAGCTTTTAAAACGGCCCAGCACAACCAAAAAACCATCTTTATCGAGGTAGCCCATATCGCCTGTATAAAGCCAGCCATCTTTTATGGTTTCTTTGGTGGCTTCTTCATTTTTCCAGTAACCTTT
>JAGYOI010000218.1 GCA_018399395.1 Prolixibacteraceae bacterium | reverse complement strand
TGCTATTAATATTGTTCGGCAAAGTTTACGAAGAAAACCACTTCCATGATGGTATTACTTATTCAAAGCTTCCGCCCCACCGGTAATCTCGATAATTTCATTCGTAATGGCCGATTGCCGGGCATTATTATAGGTCTTCCTAAGGTCTTTGAGCAATTCTGTGGCATTGTCGGTTGCCTGGTGCATCGAAGTCATTCGTGCCCCGTGCTCGGCTGCATGCGAATCGAGCATCACACTGTAGAAGTGCATTTTTAAGGCAAGCGGGATTAACTTGTTATATACTTCCGATTTGGTAGGCTCGTATATATACTCTGTTTGATAATCGTATGGATCCTTTACTTCGGGATGTGTAACCGGTAAAAATTGTTCGGTAGTAAGATCCTGGACGGCAGCATTTTTAAACTTGTTGTAAACGATATGGATTTGTTGGTATTTATTTTCGGTAAACCAGAGCATGAGTTGTTCTACAAATTTCGAAGCCGATTCATAATCGAGGTTATCGATTAAATCGTTCGCTTCAGATATGACGTTCTTGCCCATAATTTTTAGCTCTTTCTCAATTTGACGGCCAATGGGCAGATAATCAATATTTTTCATTTTGTCGTGAATGGGGAATTTATTTTTGGTATACGTTTTTGCCATTTTGGCAACATTACTGTTAAACGCGCCGCATAGTCCCCGGTTTGAGCCTATAGCTATAATGAGTGCTTTATCAATTTCCCGTTCTTTAAAGAAAACAGAATCTACAGTGATATCGCCAATGGTAAGGTTATGCAATATTTCATCGAGTTTTTTCTCGTATGGAACAATATGCAACAGGTAATCCTGAGCCCGTTTTAATTTTGCGGCAGAAACAAGTTTCATCGCGCTGGTCACCTGCCGGGTGTTTTTTACCGAAGCAATCCTGGTCCGTATTTCTTTCAGTTTTGCCATTATTGATATTGTTCAGCTATTTCAGTTGCAGTACTTTTGAGTGTTTCTTTAATTTCGTCTGTTAATTTACCTTCTCTGAGTTGTTTCAGTGTATCAGGTTCATTCGTCTCCAGAAAATCGAGATATTCTTTTTCAAATGCTTTTAATTTGTCAATAGGAATACTGTGCAACAGGTCTTCAACCCCAAGCCAGATTATTGCTATTTGCTTTTCGATGGTCATTGGCTGGTATTGCCCTTGCTTAAGTATTTCGGTGTTTTTCTCTCCTTTTTCCAGTACGCGTTTGGTGGCGGGGTCGAGGTCGGAGCCAAATTTGGCAAAGGCTTCGAGTTCGCGGTATTGTGCCTGGTCGAGTTTTAAGGTTCCGGCTACTTTTTTCATCGATTTAATTTGGGCGTTACCACCTACCCGCGATACCGAAATACCCACGTTAATGGCCGGGCGTATACCGGCGTTAAACAATGCCGATTCAAGAAAAATTTGCCCGTCGGTAATTGAAATAACGTTGGTGGGTATGTATGCCGACACATCGCCTGCTTGTGTTTCGATAATGGGCAGGGCTGTTAGCGAGCCGCCACCTTTTACTTTATTTTTTATCGATGGGGGTATGTCATTCATTTTCCGGGCAATATCGTCTGAGTCAGTTATCCGTGCAGCCCTTTCCAGCAAGCGTGAGTGAAGGTAGAAAACATCACCGGGGTAAGCTTCACGACCGGGCGGGCGGCGCAACAATAGAGATACTTCGCGGTACGAAACGGCTTGTTTCGACAAGTCATCGTAAATAATAAGCGCATGGCGTCCGGTGTCCCTGAAGAATTCCCCGATAGCGGCTCCCGCGTAAGGGGCGTAATATTGAAGCGCAGCAGGGTCCGATGCCGTGGCCGATACGATGGTTGTATAGTCAGACGCGCCATGTTTGGCAAGTGTAGAAGCAATTGTGGCTACGGTTGAACCTTTTTGACCGATGGCTACATAAATGCAATAAACGGGTTCCCCTTTTTCAAAAAATTCCCGTTGGTTAATAATGGTGTCGATAGCTATGGCTGTTTTACCTGTTTGCCGGTCGCCAATAATTAACTCGCGTTGTCCGCGCCCAATTGGAATCATGGCATCAACCGCTTTCAAACCTGTTTGTAGTGGTTCTTCTACCGGTTGCCTGAATATAACCCCCGGTGCTTTACGTTCGAGGGGTATTTCGTAAGTTTCGCCCTCAATCGGCCCTTTGCCATCGATGGGTTCGCCAAGGGTGTTAATTACGCGCCCCAGGAGTCCTTCGCCTGTTTGTATCGAAGCAATTCTTTTTTGCCGTTTTACCGTGTCGCCTTCCTTTATTCCTTCAGAAGTGCCCAAAAGTACAGCGCCTACATTGTCCTCTTCAAGGTTGAGCACAATACCGGTAGTACCGTTCGAAAACTCGATCATTTCGTTTGACTCAACATTGTCAAGTCCGTAAATACGGGCAATGCCATCGCCAATTTCCAATACCGTACCCACTTCTTCCATCGAAATTTCCGATGTTATGCCGGCTAATTGTTCTTTAAGTATCGACGATATTTCTGCTGGTCGGGTATCTGTCATTCTGATTTATTTTTGAAATTGTTTTTTGATGTTTTTTATACGTGTTGCCAGGCTGGCATCGTATTGTATGTTGTCCATTGTGAAAACAAAACCTCCAATTAAACGATTGTCTGTTTCAGGTGTCAACTCAATGGTTTTATGTAACTTTTCTTCAAAAGCCTTATTTATTTTAGTTAATAGTTCGCCCGACAAAGGTTGGGCTGTTTTTAACGTAGCAGGCATGATCCCCTGGGCTTTATGCAGGTATGTGATGATGTTCCGGGCAATATCTTTCAAATAAGCCTCGCGTTGATGGTTTATAACCAGTTCGATAAGGCGGATGGTAAGGCCATCAAATTCTTTTGCAAACAATTCTTTTATTTTGTTGATCTTCTCCGATGGGGCAATACTGGGCGTAACAATAAAATTTTCGAACCCCTTGAATTGGTCTAGCGATTTGTATAAAATGATTATATCGTGGCAAATGACTTCCGATTTATTTTGTTCCAAAGCTAATTCAGATAAAGCTTTTGCATAGCGTACGGTAATTCTGTTCCTGTTCATAATAAATTAGTTTAGCTCGATATCCTCAACTAACTTTTTAACCATTTGCTCGTGTCGTTCTTTGTCTTTCATATCGGCACCAACCACTTTTGTGGCAATTTCAATTGAAAGTGTTGTTATTTGTTTACGCATTTCAACCAGGGCTTCCTCCCTTTCTTTCTGAATTCTTTTATGTGCATCGGCAATAATTTTTTCTGCTTCGGTACGGGCCTTTTCTTTTGCTTCAGCAATAATTTTATCCCGCTGTTCGGCTCCCTCTTTTAGCAGTTCACCTTTATCGTGGCGAGTTTGTTTTACTATTTCCTCTTGCTCCTGCTTCAGGTTGTTGAGCATTTCGTTTGCACTTTTAGCTTTGCGCAACGAAATGTCGATATACCTTTCGCGTTCATGGATGGCCTTTAGAAGCGGTTTCCATGCATATTTGCCCAAAATAAAGGCTGCAACCCCAAAAATTATGGTAGTCCAGATTATTGTCCCTAAGTGTGGTAGCAGAAACATACGCGTAAAATTAAGTTTAACAAAAGCACCAATGGGTGGCAATCCCACCTGCATTGGTGCTGTTTTTTACAATACGGCCAATAGCAAACAAACGATTACAGCCAGGAAGGAAACCCCTTCGATAAATGCTGAAACCACAATTAAGTTTGACCGTATATCGGCA
>JAGYOI010000217.1 GCA_018399395.1 Prolixibacteraceae bacterium | reverse complement strand
GATCCCAATATTTTGAACATTCCAATCTTCAACCAATTCAGCACTTCCATCGATGTTTATCAATAAAGGATGCTGGTAAAATGCAACCATAGGGTCAACACCCGAACTGCTGCCATGGTAATAACTTTCGATTGAAGCTAACCTTGTTCTGGTTATACCAGTATCAACAACCAAATCGGTAGCATAAGAATTGTAAACAGCAGCAACAAGCGCACCTGAGCTACCAAGCCCATAACCTTCGGGAATAGTTGAAGCAAACCATAAACCATTATCAATATCCAGTGCAAGTTTATCGAGATTTATGAAATTAAAAGTATGCCCCCCCTGTTTCATATATTCGTAAAGTTTACGAATCGAATCATTCGATTGTTCCTTCCCAGAAGCAAAAGAAGCCGCTTGATTGGCCTGGTTGTGATTTTTCACTAATCCACCACCATACATTGGAAAAGGAATGGCAAAACCACTACCTCCTATAAGCAAACTATATTCTCCAAATAATAATATTTTTGACGGGAAAATCATTTGTTATTTTGTTACAATCAAAAACTTACATTGCATCTGCAATTATTTCAGGACCATCTCCGCTTATATCATCAATCCAAAATGATTCCTCACAAAAAGTGAGTAATTCTGACTTAATGAATTGATGAACATTTTGCTTTTCGCTATTCGTGTAAAGAAGATGAACATTAGGACCAGCATCAATGGTAAAACAAATTTTTGTTCCTGTATCATTTCTGTATTGCCTTACAGCCTCGATAATTTGAAGTGTACCGGGCTTTAACAGCAGCCCGTCAGGCGATGATGTCATTAACAGGGCATGCAATGTCAGCGCTTCATTTTCAACAATTGAGGCGAAAGTATCAAAATCTCCAACCTGCATGGCTACCAACAAGGCCTGTAGATTATCTTTGGCCTGTTTATACCGTGATTCTGCAAAAGGGTGTACATTCATCAAGCTATGCCCCATACTGCTCGAAACACTTTTGGGACTGGAATCTACAACCAATACAGCATCATGCATTGTCTCAAAAATAGAATCGACAGGCGAAGCCAAAGGAGATGCAATCAGGTTCGACGAATCCGGCATGCCATCAATCCCGCCCCATGTACACCAACCTCCGTAAACCGACCTTGAAGCACTCCCCGATCCTAACCTTGCAATGTATGATGCCCTTTTAAAAAAAGCATCATCAGTATATTCTTTTTTCAGAACCTGATTCTCCAATGAAACCAAACATAATGCAAGTGCACTCATAGATGATGCCGAAGAAGCAATGCCCGTAGAATGCGGAAAACTGTTGCTACTATTTATTTCAAAAGCAAATTCATCGAGAAACGGCATTTCATTGATCAGGTTATGAAAATATTTCCGAATTTTTTTCTCGAAAACAACCTGGTGTTTTTTATCGAAGTAATACTTTATTTGTATTCCGCTATTTAAATGATAAGCTTTTATCCCGGTTACCGTATTAGCGTTTTTTAATGTCATACTTAACGATGCATTGTTCGGTAACTGTATGCCATGCTTACCCCAATACTTTACAAGCGCAATATTTGAAGGACTTTTCCATGTAATTTTAAAATCCGGATTCATATATTATTGATGGTATATTTTGATTTGAATAATAAATTTAGCTATTAAACAGTTCGGAGATTAGAAGGTTTAGGGTGTGTAATAAAATAAGTTATCTGATAAACATAACTCAGTATCGTGCATTCGATTTTTTTTTTAATACTTTTTGATTGATTATTCTATTACACACCTTTAAGTAAAATTCGATACGTTTTTATATTTTTGATGCTCAAATTACAGGAGAGGAAAATTGATATGAGGAAAATTGCAGTTATTTTAATGATGATATCAGCATCGGTTACAGCGTGGGGAGTACCCAATGAAGGTTCGCCCAAAATTGTAGTAGGAATTACCATCGATCATTTACGTGCCGATTACATCACACGTTTTTGGGATACTTTTCAGAATGATGGTTTCAAACGTATATTTACCGATGGTGCGGTATTTGAAAATGCCCGTGCTGATATCCACAACATCAAAACAGAAACATTAATACCATCGATATATACCGGAACCTATCCATCGGTTCATGGCATAATTGGTGAAAAATGGTACAAACCTATCAATGAACAAGAAGTGCAAGCTGTTGTTGACGATTATTATCTTACAATGGGGAGCGATTCAAAAGAGGGAAATGTTTCAGCACGCCAATTAAAAGTTTTTACCATTGGAGATGTATTGAAACAACAATCAGGGTTCAGGTCAAAAGTATATTCAGTAGCACTTAATGCCTCAGCATCTGCACTTTCGGCAGGCCATTCGGCTGACGGGGCTTTCTGGTTTGATAAAACCAACGGAAACATGATTACTTCGTCCTATTATGCTGATCAATTCCCTGAATGGATAATGGATTTTAATTCAAAAAATATGGCAGCCGATTACCTCGGCCGCGAGTGGGACCTGATGTTGCCCAAAAATGATTACAACAAAGGTTTCCCGGATGCTTACCTCCTGGAAGAGGGGTTTTGGGAAAGGTGGAACACCTTTCCTTATGATTTAAAAAAGATAGGGGAAAACCAGGAATATCCGTTGGAAATTTTAAAAGCCTCGCCCTTCGGAAATTCACTTATCCGCGATTTCAGTGTGCAACTTATCGAAAAAGAAAACTTGGGCGTTGACGAATGGCCCGATATGCTCAACCTTACATTTTCAATGCTCGATTATGCCAATAAATGGTACAACCCATCATCGGTTGAGATGCACGAGATGATGTTGCGTATCGATCGCGAGATCGCATCTTTATTACGATATATGGACAATAAATTTGGAAAAGACAACTACCTTGTTATACTAACATCAGCATCTACTACAGGCTATCCGGTTCGGGTTTTAAAAGAAGAATTAAACTTTAATGCCGATAACTTTAACCCACAATCGGCCATGGCATTGTTACGTTCGTACCTGAATATTTTATATGGTGTGGGCGATTGGATTGAAAGTTACAACGAAGAAATGCTATACCTGAACCACAGGCTAATTGATTCGAAACAAAAACCCCTGAATGAAATGCGCAACAAGGCAGCATCATTCTTAAATCAGTTTAGCGGAGTAAAATCAGCTTTGCCCGCTCATTTAATCGAAACGGGCAATTTAAACAACCCGCGTTTTAAGAAAATCGAGAACAGCTATTCGGTTCAACGCTCGGGGGACGTGATGTTGTTACTGGAAGAAGGCTGGTACCCCACTTTCCGTTATCACAAAGTAGATTATTCAACCGAAAACCGTATTCCCCTGGCTTTTTATGGCATGTATGTAAAAAACGGCAAACATAGCACACAAACCGAAGTAGTAGATATTGTGCCAACAATTTGTAAAATATTGGGGATTTACCCACCCGACGATGCTATGGGCAAGGTTTTAAACGAAGTTAGCTGGTAAAATTTAGCTGGTAAAATAAGGAACAGGGGCAGTCATAATAATAAAACTGACCCTGTTTTTTCTGCTAAGCATTAATACCGGTGACGATTGGCAAAAGCCACAAGCGAAAGCATTACGGGCACCTCAACAAGTACACCCACAACTGTTACCAGTGCTGCCGGCGATTGCAATCCAAAAAGTGCAATAGCTACAGCCACAGCAAGTTCGAAAAAGTTGCTGGCACCAATCATTGCCGATGGGGCACATACCTGATATTTCAGCTTCAATTTT
>JAGYOI010000216.1 GCA_018399395.1 Prolixibacteraceae bacterium | reverse complement strand
TCCAGACATTTACTTTCATTTTTTAAAGACAATAAATTTACAAAATTAAATGGCTGGTCATTACCTAATATTGAAAAATGATATATTCGCAGCTATTATTTCAAATTAATCTTCAACAAATATGGCAAACCATGGTTTTCCTTCTGGTGCATTTTTATAATGGGCATCACTACTACACTCATCCCATATTTCACCTCCAACATTGGTATTGTAGTCTGTTTTTTTTGTATTCGTGCAATAATACCCCAGTTCTCTCATTATTTCGGCATGAAATTTTAAAGTTTCACTTCGTCCATAATCACTGCGCATATTTGAATGTCCGCCAGAACTGGCATATATACCTGATGCTATTGTATTTCTGGCCGGTGCACACACAGGGGCATTGGCATAGGCATGAGCATAAAGAAAACCTTCTCCTGCAAATTCATCTAAATTGGGCGTTTCGGCAAAATCATCGCCATAGCAACCTAAAAACGGGCTGTTGTCTTCACTGGTTATCCATAAAATGTTTGGGCGTTCAATTTCAGATGTGGTACAGCTTGTATTTGTTATAAAAATGATGACAAATACAACTAAACAATATGTTTTTAACATGACTTTTACATTTAAAATATATCTATTTCCAATAATTCATTACAAATGTATATTTATGATACAAGGAAACACAAAAACAAGTGTCATGAACACATGTGTAATGTTACATTCTTCAAATATGACTGTAACAAGGATGCAGGTGAAATGTTACAAATAAATACGCACCAACATAATCAATAGTGCAGCAAACTACTCCTTATTATTAATAAAATCCCGCGATTTGTAATATATTTCACTGCTTATATAAATTTTCCAGTCGAAATAATTGTCGTATAAATTTGAACAATTTTTTTATTAACTGATACAGTTTACTGCTAGCTTAGCAAAAATTGATTTCAATACTCCATTTAAAAATATTGTCACATTATAACAATTTATCCAATAAAATATGAACAATCTGAGCATACCAATATTACTAGTTGCAACGCTCTTTTTAGCTAATTGCAGTAAAAACAATAACGTATTTTTAAATAATCGAGATAGTGACTTTAATAAAAACTGGCAATTTATTGAAGATTCCTGTATTGATGCTTCAACTATTGATTTTAATGATGCTGAATGGCAAAAAATTGACTTACCCCACGATTGGTCAGTAACCGATTATTCTGTACAAGACAGCCTGCATGTCGGGCCATTCAAAAAGCAAGCTGTAGTTGAAAACGATCAGGGCTTTTTACGCGGTGGAACAGGATGGTATCGTAAATACTTTACACTTAATACTGCCGACAGCAACCGTGTAATCTACTTGAATTTCGATGGTATTATGTCAGAATCAAAAGTATGGGTCAACGGAAAGTTAGCCGGGCATCATGTTTACGGATATACTCCTTTTAATATAAATATTACCCCATATCTGAGCTCAACAGAAGAAGAAAACCTCATTGCAATAAAAGTTCTGCGTCCACAAGATTGCAGTAGGTGGTTTACAGGTGCCGGTATTTATCGAAATGTATCCATATCGAAAGTAAATCCGGTACATGTAGCTCCCTGGGGGGTATCTGCTATTGGTTCAGATATCACCGATGATAGTGCCCGGGTTGATCTGGATATCACTATAAACAATTCAACAAACAACAAGTCGGAAATTGAAGTATACACAGCACTTCTTGACCCCAATGGTGAAGAAATCGGACAAACAGTTTTGCCCATAAGTATTGAACCCAATAGTGATATTACCCTAAACACATATTTCGAAATAAATAATCCTGCACTATGGGATTTGGAAACGCCGCAACTTTACACAGCAAATATTACCCTTACTAAAAACGGCAAAACTATTGATCAGTTTAAACAACCCTTTGGAATTCGCAGTTTGCATTTTTCTGCAGAAAAAGGATTCCTGCTTAACGGAAAACCAATACTGCTCAAAGGAGGCTGTGTTCATCATGACAATGGTTTACTTGGTGCGAAAGCTTTTAAACAAGCCGAGTACCGAAAAGTAAGCATCATGAAGAAAAATGGATTTAATGCCATTCGAAGTTCACACAATCCACCTTCAAAATATTTATTGCAGGCCTGTGATGAATTGGGCATGCTTGTTATAAATGAAAGCTTTGACATGTGGCACAAAGCCAAGCGCGAAAACGACTACCATAGATATTATAAAGATTGGTGGAAAAAAGATACTCGTTCAATGGTTATGCGCGATCGAAATCACCCGAGCATTATTATGTGGAGCATTGGCAACGAAATACCTGAACGTGCATTATCCTCTGGCCAAAAAATTGCTGACGAAGCCTACCAGTTTATTAAATCGATTGATAATACAAGACCAATAACACAGGCAGTAAACGGTTTTTGGGACAACCCCGGGTTACCATGGGATTCATCGGCTCACGCATTTGAACAAGTTGATATTGGAGGATACAATTACCAACATCAACAAATGGAACGCGACCATAAGATGTACCCTGATAGAATTATGTACATGAGCGAAAGTGCTGCCGAGCATATACATGAAACATGGGCATTGGTAAAAAAACACCCTTATATTATCGGTGATTTCTACTGGACAAGTATTGACTATTTGGGCGAGGCAGGAATTGCTAAAGCCATATACAGTAAAAACAAAGATGCAGAGCTTCCTTTTACAATGCCCTGGCCATGGTATGTTTCTAACTGCGGAGACATTGATATTATTGGTAATAAAAAACCCATTTCCTATCTGAGGGATGTGATTTGGGGTAATAGCAAACTGGAAATAGCGGTACATGAACCAATCCCAGATAACATGCATGAAATAATATATTTTTGGGGCTGGACAAATGAATATCAAAGCTGGAACTGGAAAGGTCATGAAAATGAAAAATTACAAGTTCATGTTTATTCAACCTACCCAATGGTACAATTAGAACTTAACGGAAAGGTAATAGGAGAAAAACAACCATCAACTGATTCGCTAACCGCTAAATTTTATGTGCCTTATCATCCTGGCAATTTAGTTGCCATTGGCATCGATAATAATGGAAATGAAATTGAACGCAAAGTTTTGTCAACTACCGGAGAACCTTTTCAATTAGTGCTCATACCGGAAAGGAAAACAATAGATGCAAACAGACAGGAAATCACATATATTAATATTGAGATCACCGACAAGGAAGGGCAAGTTATACCTTTTGATTCAAGCATTGTAGAATTAAACGTTGAAGGAGAAGCAGAACTAATTGCAGCCGGAAGTGGCAACCCAAAGTTCAATGGCAGTCTTCAGGATAATAAACTTCGTCTTTTCAATGGAAAAGGAATAGCAATTATTCGCTCGAATGGTAAGGAAGGAGAAATAAAAATTACTGGTAAAAACAGAAATATTAAGGAGCATAATGCCTATATAAATGCAGTTAAATAAATTATATAACGATAACTATACATGTAATTATCCTATTTTCGTTTATTAGTATTATTTTTAGTGTTTCAAAAAGCAAACTTCTTTTAGTTATAAAAACTACAAAAAAGAAATGACACGATTTACGCTAATAATCATTCTTTTAAGCTTAAGTACTCTTGGGGGGAAAGCACAAAACAACCTCTTATTCAAACACTTAAACATTCAGGATGGTCTGCCAAGTAACGAAATAAACGATATAATTAAAGACACAACAGGGTTTATATGGATCGCAAGTCAAAACGGCCTGACAAAAT
>JAGYOI010000215.1 GCA_018399395.1 Prolixibacteraceae bacterium | reverse complement strand
ACTTCTCAGATTGGATTAAAATGGGAATCCGGTGATCCGTCAGCTGACGGAGATTCCGGAGCTGTACCCGCAGCTGTAAGCCTTTAATCCCGATGTACATCGGGAAAGCTTTTTGAAACACGCTGCCACTATTACCCACCGAAGCCTTGGCGAAGGTGGGTCTCTCAACAGAGATAGTTTTCCGTAGTGAAGGAGTCATCCTTCGCGATAGCTACGGACGATAAAATGGGAAGGCCTCAAAAAGTTAGGTAAGCCAGAAGACCTGCCAGATGTTACATTGTTTAATCAAAGCTTCGGGAAAAAAGCTTGTGAAACATATCCATTCGTATATTTCACAATACCCAAAGCTCATTTTATTTGGAAAATGAGACATTTGTTATTTGTAATTCTGGTACTGGCACCTACCCTTTTTGCATGGGCTGAAGAGCCAGAACCCTATGTGGTTTACGATTCTATATTTTTGGATGAAATTACCACCTATGGCGATTACATAAAATATCAGCCAGGAGCTCGAATTGTAAATCTCGATGCCGACATTATCAACCAATCGAACGAGCCGGGACTCAGCCAGTTGCTTTCACGCTATTCGCCGGTTTATATCAAATCAGACGCCGGCGGACTGGCAACCATCCGCATCAGGGGAACAGCTCCCAACCATACCACCATCAATTTTGGTGGCATAAACATCAACTCGCTTACACTGGGGCAATCCAACATTTCATTGGTATCGATGTTCCTGTTCGACCGTATTGAGCTACAGTACGGAAGCTCATCGTCGCTCAACGGCTCGGGCGCCATTGGCGGCAGTATTTACCTCGACCAGAAAAATTACCAAACCAACGGAGTGCGTTTCGAAGGAAAAACCATACAGGGTTCGTTTGGCGAACAGCTTTACGGTGCCAAACTGGCACTTGGCAACGGTAAATTCGAATCGGTCACCAAACTCTATCTTTACCAAAAAGAAAATAATTTCCCGTTTAAAAACCCATACCACGAAAACCGCATCGAAGACCGCACCCCGGTTGATGATATTCAGAAAGGCGCTGCCATTAACAACAAAGGTATACTTCAACAATTCAACTACCTGTTTTCTTCTAACGAATTTATCAAATCATCGTTTTGGTTCGAAAACAGTTGGCGCCAGGTGCAACCCAACATGCAAACCAACCTCAACTACAAAACCACAGAAACACTTGATAATAAAAACATACGTACCTGGGCTGAATACCGAAATGAAAAAAACCCCATAAAATACAACTTTGGCGCAGGGTACGTGCACGATTATCAATTGTACGACAGCATTAACTCGCAGGAAATAATTACTGACCGACTGATTGCCGAAGCTTCCGCAAAACACAAAATGAACAACATGGAATTCAAACTGGGCACCAAATACAAATACATGGTTCCCGATGTGTATGCCTATACCAACGCCAGTGTTACCAACGAGCAATATCTCGACATCTACCTGTCGTGGTTTTACCAACCTACGGCAAGACTAAAAACAGCCGTCAACCTGCGTCAGACAATGGTAAGCGAATATAACACACCATTTACCCCATCGTTGGGTGCCGATTTTACGCTGATTAAAAAGGGTAAAAACCAAATCAACATCACAGCCAACTTAGCACGCAGTTACCGTGTGCCCACCTTTAACGACCGATACTGGGGCAATCAGGGAAATCCAAACCTGAAGCCCGAAACCGGGATTAACATCGAAGGAGGTACCAAATATGAGCATACCGGGGCAAACTCAAATACCACATTAAAAGCGAATGTTTTCTACATGAATATCAACAATTGGATTGAATGGCGCTACTTTGGTGCGTGGCAAGCGCATAACATTCAGCAGGTTGTTAGCAAAGGGCTCGAAATTATGGCTCAACAAACTTTCGAATCAGGAAAAACCAGTTCCGAAATCAACATCAATTATACATTTAATAAAATTGAGGCTATTGAAAATATTACAGGTTCGGGCACAACAAACCATCAACTGCGTTACAGCCCAATACACATTGGTAATGTATCGTACCAATTGCAATACCGCAACTGGAGCTTATATGTCGATGGCAGCTATACCGGATTACGCTACACCGATTACCTGGGTGAAACGCTACCGGCTTATTTCCTGACCAACACAGGCTTGCATTATTCATTTACAATGAACGAACACCATACCGACCTTTCGTTTTCGGCCGACAACCTGTTTGATGTGAATTATCAGAACCAAAAATATTATGCCATGCCCGGTCGAACGTTTCGCATTGGACTAAGCATCAAAATGAATTATTAAACCTTTAAATAAAAATAAAATGAAGAATCTGAAATTAAACACCTTGCTGCTATTTACAGCAAGCATCTTGTTTACAGCCTGTAACGAAGACACACCCGAAATTGAAAAAACAACAGAAGCTCATGGTGCTTACATTGTTAATTTTGGAAATTATGGCGAAGGCGGTGCCAGTATCACTAAATTTGATTATGAGAAAAACGAATTGGTAAACAAGTATTATTACAGCCAGAACGATGGGCTGGAATTGCTGTCAAACATTCAATATACCCTGGAATATAACGACAGTATTTATATGATGGGCAACAACAGCGACGAAATTATTGTATGCGACCGCCTGTTTAAACAAAGCAAAAAAGGATTATCTGATGGCATTTTCAAACCACGTTTTGCCGTTGGAAAAGGTAGTTACCTGTATATTTCTTGCTGGGGAGCCAATGCCGATTTTGATGTTATGCCCGATTCTTATGTAGCAAAATTCAACATCAAAACCAACAAGGTAGAAAAATCAATCGCCATACCCGGTGGCCCCGAAGGAGTTGCCATTGCCAATAATAAACTATATGTGGCTTTAAACTATGCCGATAGCATTGCCGTAGTTGACTTAAACGATGAATCAACCTCATACATTCAAACACCGGCTGTTTCGTCGTATTTTTTGAAAGACGAAAATGAAAATCTTTACGTGTCATTGATTAGCACTTACTCTAATTTTTCGGAAGAAACCGGTTTGGGTTACATCAACACAACAAGCAACACACTCGAAGGCGTATATCAACTTGAAGGAGTTAGCACCGAATACAGCTCAATTTTGGCCTTTAACAGCGATTACTCAAGAATATACGCTCTAACAACCCAATACGACGAAAACTGGAACGTAAGCGGTTCACTTGCTGAATTCGATGTAGCAAATGAAACATTCTCAACACTGATTGAGGATATCTCCAGTCCGAAAGGAGTATCGGTAAACCCCGAAACCAATGAAATATACCTGTTTCTGTCCGAAAGTGTTGTTGAAGGCGGGTTAATGAATGTTTATTCCGAAACCGGTGAATTCCAAAGCGAATACGCTGTTGGCAACTCACCAATCATGTCCCTTTTCCTCAATTAAATAAAAACCCATTGGTAAAAAGGGAGCGTTACCTACCTTATCTCTGCCATACTATTTGGAAGTGTAATGCTCCTCTTTTTTCCATGGATTTATGCCGCTGCAATTTTGCCGGCACTGCTCATTGTCACATTCATTTTCAGAAAATACATTACCCGAAAAATTGGTGGCTATACCGGCGACTGTTTAGTTGACCTTCAACAAAATACACACAACCCCGGGAAGCTTTCGATATCAAAATTGGATATGGGGAAATTTATTCAGCTTGCTACAAATAAGTTAAAATAATGCTTTCAAAGCTTCTTCAATCTTTGGATATTCAAACTCAAAACCACCA
>JAGYOI010000214.1 GCA_018399395.1 Prolixibacteraceae bacterium | reverse complement strand
AAGGCGTTACATTATTCAATCGATAAAATATAATGAAAGAGTTATTAACCTGGAAGAATTACGGGAATCATATTACAAACTTATTGCTGATGAGCAAATTAAATCAATACAACCATTAGCTTATTTTAACCGGCAATCCGGATATTTTGACTTACACCTGAAGGTTGAACCCAGCAAACCAATTGATATTGAATTTGGAGGACACCTTTCTACCCGGGCTAACACATTTGGATTCATCGAAGGCAACTATAAACTATTTAAAAACAGCGCCTTAAACCTATCTTCCAACTTGTTTTTCGGTCGGTTTTATAATTCTTTCAAAACAGGTGGCCGTATCGATTCTCCAACGCGAAACCCCTTTTATATTTCGGCATATTACACCTTAAACCTGTGGGATTATTCGGCCACAAGTACCGAATTGATATTCACCGACATAAAAGCATCGAATATCAATCAAACCGAACAAAATGCCCTCGTTCAGATTGGCACCCCATTCAGTAAAAATGGCATTGTTGATTTTGGAATAAGCTGGTCAAGGTCAAACGACCAATACAACCAGTTGAACCTGTTTAATTTCGAAGATAAATCAGACGAAACAATCTTTAATGCCTATTCAGCCCAACTAAGCGTTGATAAAAGGAATTACGATTACAAACAATATCCAACAGCCGGCGGACGAAAGCTATTCTCGTTTAAGTATATCACAGGGAATGAAGATTTTATACCCGGCACAACAGCTCCTGTTAATGAACAAATATCAAACAGGCATAACTATTTTCAAATCAATGCTCTCTACGATCAATATTTCCCTATGAATGATTTATTTACCATTGGGGTTTTGGCCCAGGCAACAATTAACAACAATACGTTATTCAGCAATTATACCTCCTCGGCATTAAATGCCCCGGCATTCAACCCCTCCCCCAACAGCAAATCGTTATATCTGGAACAATTCCGTGCCAATCAGTTTTTCGGTGCCGGAACTAAATTTATTTACAATTTTTCACAAAACCTCCATCTCAGAACCGAGGCATATGGCTTTTTCCCCATACAAAGTATTGAGATTATTGATGAAGATAAAACAGCAAAATTTTCTGATGAGGTTTTTCCTGAATTTAATTTTATGGGAATGGCAGGACTTGTTATGCAAACCCGCTTGGGACCATTAAGTGCCGAAATAAATTATTACGACAAGCCCGGACAAAAATGGTTTTTTTCTGTAAATATGGGATACATGATTTTCAATAAAAGAGGTTTCTAAAATCAATAGATCGTTAGATTTTAAACATGAGACAATAGACATTGTGTTTGAGTGCGGTTAAAAAACCTTTTCCGGCGGTTAAATAATGTTAAGTAAATAAAAAACGAAATTCATTATTATATCTTTGTTTGCTATGGGCAAGAGGATGATATACATATTGATTATAGTGATGTCGGTTGTTCTTACTTTATTGATTTTTGTGCAAATGAACATCATAAACAAAGCTGCACAAATAAAAGAAGAACAATTTGATCAGCTCGTGAAGCGGTGCCTGATACAAGTATCGACAGAACTGGAAGAAGAAGAAACCCGTCAATTCATACTATCGGAACAAAAAAGGGCTCTCGAACAATTGGGATTTCAGACCACAGTAACCGGCAGTAGCGGGATTATTAGCCACAAACAAATTAACTTCTCCATAAACATGGAGCAGGACGAACAAGGAAACATCAGGGCTAAAGCATTGGTTCAAGAACATGATACGGTTATTAACACCCCGCCACAAGACCCACGGGCTTTTGAAGCCCTGGCCGAACTTAACCAGTGGGAACGCGAACGCTTTTACAAGAGTTTTGAAGACAGAAATGTATTCACACGTAATATCCAGTATCAACTAGAACTAGCGAATCGCCCAATCGAAGAACGCATTAAAAAAGATATTCTGGTTGAATCTTTAAAAAATGAATTCTCGAGTAGTGGCATAGACCTTGATTACGAATACGTTGTAAAATCGTACAACAGAGGCAAAGAGAAAACCATTCTCCAATCGGATGAATACAAAGATAACCGTAAAAAGGAACATCAGGTTTTGCTTTATACCAACGATATTGGTTCGCCAAAACCCAATTACCTGAAAATATACTTTCCCCATGAACAAAAAAAATTCCTCAAAGAAACTGGTATTATGGTTGTTCCTACTGCCATATTGGTTCTTCTTATCATTGGTATTTTCACTTATACCATCATCATCATATTGCGCCAAAAGAAACTTTCGATGGTGAAAAACGACTTTATCAACAACATGACCCATGAGCTTAAAACCCCCATATCAACCATTTCGCTTGCATCGCAAATGCTCCGCGACAACACAGTAGCACCTGCACAATCAACACTTGAACGGATCACCGGTGTTATTTATGATGAAACCAAGAGATTAAGCCATCAGGTTGAAAAAGTACTTCAAATGGCCGTGTTTAATGAAGGCAGGTTAAAACTAAAATTCAAAAATATTGAACTTCACGAAATTGTAAGCTCTGTTGTTCAAAACTTTGAAATACGTGTACAGTCGGTTAATGGAAATATTATTGTAAAAAAAGAAGCTTCAAACGATAATATTTACGGCGATCAGGTGCATATCACAAATGTTTTGTTTAACTTGCTTGACAATGCAGTAAAATACAGAAGGGAAAACCCTGAAATTGAAGTAAGCACATACAATAAAAAAGGTTTTATTGCAATAGAGGTAAAAGATAACGGAATTGGCATTGCCCGTGAATACCAAAAGCAAATATTTGAACGTTTTTACCGGGTACCCACCGGCAATGTTCACGATGTAAAAGGATTTGGTCTAGGGTTACATTACGTTTCAAAAATAGTTGAAGCACATAAAGGAACAATTAAAGTTGAAAGCACACCAAATAAAGGAACAAAATTCAAAATTTATTTTCCCATAAAAGAATAAAAAATGGATAATAAGATTAAAATACTTCTAGCTGAAGATGATGAAAATTTAGGTTTGTTGCTCAAAGAATACCTTATAGCTAAAGGTTATGAAACGGACCTGTACCCCGATGGGGAAACAGCCTACCACGGTTTTATGCGCAACCAATATCAGCTTTGCCTGCTCGATATTATGATGCCTAAAAAAGATGGCTTTTCACTGGCTAAAGATATTCGTATGGTTAATGCCGATATCCCCATTATATTCCTTACAGCCAAAAACCTGAAAGAAGATGTTCTCGAAGGTTTCAAACTGGGTGCCGACGATTATATGACAAAGCCATTCAGCATGGAAGAGCTCATTTTTCGTATCGAAGCAATTCTACGAAGGATGTCGAACGACAATCAGCACAACGACCAGTCGGTATTTCAAATTGGCAAATACACTTTTGATTCGCGAAAACAATTGCTTATTATCAACAATGAAGAGATAAAGTTAACAACTAAAGAATCAGAACTATTACGTTTGCTGGCGACAAATGCCAACAAAGTACTGGAAAGAAATTACGCCTTAAAGGCCATTTGGATTGATGATAACTATTTTAATGCCCGAAGCATGGATGTTTACATCACTAAGCTCCGAAAGCATTTGAGAGAAGACCCTTCGGTTGAAATTATTAATGTACACGGAAAAGGGTACAAGCTTATCATGTAACAATAATACAAAAACCTACACAAAGGGCTGTACCGAAAACTGGCACAGCCCCCTGTTTTCCGCACTTTTTCACAACACCCTTCTAACTATTTGAACATCAG
>JAGYOI010000213.1 GCA_018399395.1 Prolixibacteraceae bacterium | reverse complement strand
GATTACTTCCAACGGAGCACCTGAACGGATTGCATAGTCAATCAACTCATCCTTGCTTGCAGGCCAGGGTGCATCTTCCAGTTTTGAGGCTAATTCTAGTGTCCAGTACATAGTTAATTATGATTAACAGTATTCCTTGAAATTAAGTGCGAATATAAAAAATATTTTTAACTAAAAAACAACAATAAAGGTTAACCATTACTTCTCTGCCATATTGTTTCGTTTTGTGCATTTTTGAAATTGTTGTAACGGGCTAAAACAAAGAGATAATCTGATAATCTGTTGATGAACATTAAAATGTGCATGTCAATTTTTGATTCCTCGGCAATTGCCGTGATACGTCGTTCAGCTCTTCTGCAAACTGTACGTGCCACGTGGGTTTGAGCTGCCGATGGTGTGCCTCCGGGAAGAATAAAATTTGTGAGGCCGGGCATTTGGTCCTGCATGCGGTCAATTTCCGCCTCTAATTTTTTTATGTCATGGCCATCGCATTCCAGGGTGTTTCTTAAATCCGATTTCTCAGGGTCGGTTGCCAGGTATGAACCAATAACAAATAATTTATTTTGTATCAGGTTTAAAGTTGAGCCAACTTCTTTCTCGATTGGGGTTGCTTTTATCATGCCAATCCACGAATTGAGCTCGTCAACTGTGCCGTAAGCTTCAAGTCGTCGGTCTGTCTTCTCTACCCGTGTGCCACCTATTAACCCCGATGTGCCATTGTCTCCTGTTTTGGTATATATCTTAAATTTTTTGTCCATAATCTTGTTGTTTGTTTGACTAAAAAGACAAAGTAAAGGTAAATTGGTTCGATATTCGAATGCTTTGTGGATAAAAAAATGTGAAGGGGTGTTTTTTTACAACGGGTTAATAATATCTTTGTTATATGGCGTCCAAGTTATTGCAGGATATTAAATTTTTACCCGGTGTAGGGCCAAAAAAAGCTGAAATTCTTCAGTCGGAACTTGGCATCTATACTTTTAATGATTTGCTGTATTATTTTCCGTATAAATATGTTGACCGCACAAGGTTTTACAAAATAAGGGATGTAAACGGCAATATGCCGCATGTGCAAATTATCGGGAAAATATCTGTGCTGCAAAAAACGGGCGAAGGGCACAAAGCCCGACTAAATGGAGTTTTCACTGATGGAACTGGTTCGCTCGACCTTGTTTGGTTTAAAGGGATAAAATGGGTGATGAAAAACCTGAAGAAAGATGTTCCCTATGTTTTATTTGGTAAACCTTCACTTTTTAACGGACGCGTAAATGTTGTTCATCCCGAGCTCGATGAATACAAAGAAGGGGAACAAACAACGGCTGGTGCCATTCAGGCTTTTTACAATACTACTGAGAAAATGAAGAAGAATTATCTCAGTTCAAAAGCCATTTTGAAGTTACAGATGAACCTGGCGCCTGTTGCCCGAAGTGAAATAAGTGAAACTATGCCGGCATGGTTCGTCCAAAAATTTAAATTAATGCCGTTGCGTGAAGCCCTGTATTTTATCCATTTTCCTGATAGTAACGAACGTTTACGAAAGGCGCAGTTCCGGCTCAAGTTTGAAGAGCTTTTCTATATTCAACTTAAAATATTGAGCTTGAAATCGAACCGGACTCAAAAGTTTAAGGGGCATGTTTTTCAAGTGATTGGTGATAAGTTTAATTCTTTTTACCATAAGTGTCTGCCATTTGAAATGACCGGGGCACAGAAAAAAGTTATACGCGAAATCAGGCGCGATGTAGGTTCGGGGCACCAGATGAACCGGCTTTTGCAGGGCGATGTGGGCAGTGGTAAAACCCTGGTGGCCTTAATGTGTATGCTTATGGCCCTCGATAATGGCACACAGGCCAGTTTAATGGCGCCAACCGAAATATTGGCCACGCAGCATTATAAAACGTTGCAGGAAATGCTGGCGCCGCTACATCTTAACGTGCGCTTGCTTACCGGTTCAACAAAAACGAAAGACCGAAAAATTATACATGGTGAATTGCTTGATGGCACGCTCGATATTTTGATAGGCACCCATGCATTAATCGAGGCTAAAGTGGCATTTAAAAATCTTGGCCTCGTGGTTATCGATGAGCAACACCGTTTTGGGGTCGCTCAACGTGCCAAACTGTGGCAAAAAAATACCATCCCGCCACATGTTTTGGTTATGACGGCCACACCCATACCGAGAACATTGGCCATGACTGTTTATGGAGACCTTGATGTTTCGATTATTGATGAGCTGCCGCCCGGACGGAAGCCTGTGAAAACAATGCACTTTTATGATAATAAGCGCAAAAGGATGTTTCAGTTTATCAGGGAAGAAATTCGGAAGGGGCGGCAGGTTTATTTTGTTTTTCCGCTAATTGAGGAGTCGGAAAAACTGGACTATAAAAATCTCGAAAGTGGTTTTGAAACCATTAAAAAAGTTTTTCCCGAATATCATATAGGCATGGTGCACGGACGCATGAAACCTGCTGAAAAGGATGAAGAAATGATGCGCTTTAAAAACCGGGAGACCCAAATTCTGGTTTCAACAACTGTTATTGAAGTGGGGGTTGATGTGCCCAATGCCAGCGTAATGGTTATCGAGAGTGCCGAGCGGTTTGGGCTTTCGCAATTACACCAGCTCAGGGGCAGGGTAGGGCGTGGTGCCGATCAGTCGTATTGCATCCTGATGTCATCGTACAAACTGTCGAAAGAAAGTACCATACGCTTAGAAACAATGGTGCGGACCACCGATGGCTTCGAAATTGCCGAGACCGACCTTAAATTACGTGGCCCCGGCGATATGGAAGGGACACAGCAGAGCGGCCTCGGCTTTAACCTGAAAATTGCCAACATCAGTCGCGATGGTGAGCTGTTACAACATGCCCGCAACGTGGCGACCGATATAATTGACAATGATCCTTTGTTGCAGCATGAGTTGAATAATCTTTTTAGGGTGCAGCTTAAAAAAATGAAAAATACACAGTTTAACTGGAGTGTGATTAGCTAAAAAATTAAGATAATAACAATTGCTTCGTTTTAGTTTAACATTCATGCAAACGAGTTGCATTATTTTTGAAACAAAAATAAATCATAATGAAGCAAAGAAATATAACAAGATCAATATTGGTTTTAGTAACTTTATTGATATCAGGAACTATAAACATGGCAAGTGCCCAGAATACATTTATAGCCCATCGCGGAGCTTCATACCTGGCCCCGGAAAATACACTGGCTTCGGTAAAACTGGCCTGGGAGCTTGGTGCCGATGCCGTTGAGGTTGATGTTTATTTATCGGACGATAACCGGGTGGTGGTTATTCACGATAAAACAACGAGGCGCACATCTGCGGGACAAGCAAATTACAAGGTTGCCAAAACCACATCAGATGTTCTTTGTGGAATAGATGTTGGTTCTTATAAATCAGAAGAATTTGCCGGTGAAAAAATCCCATTTATTGAAGAAGTAATTGAAACGGTTCCCGAAGGGAAAACGCTTGTTGTTGAAATAAAATGCGGTGCCGAAATTTTACCTGCACTCAAAAAGGCTGTAGGGCAGTCGGGCAAAAAGGATCAAATAGTATTCATCAGTTTTGGTTGGAAAACCATTTTGGAAACACAAAAGGTATTTACTGACAATAAGTGCTATTATTTGAAAATGTTTTCGGCCGGATTGGCACGGCGAATGAGGCTGGCAGCTAAAAACGGGCTGAGTGGTGTAAACCTCAATCACAAAATCATCAACCGCAAGGTAGTGCGAAGGGCTAATGAGCTTGGACTTGAAGTGT
>JAGYOI010000212.1 GCA_018399395.1 Prolixibacteraceae bacterium | reverse complement strand
ATATGAGCCATCATCATCGCCATTACAAGTAGGCATATTAACAGCAATGGGGTTAATTGTTAAAAGAGCCTCTGGCGCCATCCAAATATTCTCTTCTTCAACCGGATTTGCATTGTCGGAGCTTTCAGGGCTGGCTCCGAATAATAAAGTTCCGAAACATATTGTTGCGCACAATGCAATGCTTAATCGCTTTAAAAACATATTTATCGTTTAAATAGTTTTGTTCAATTTAGTTAGTCATACCCAAGCCTATTTATTCCCGTTCGAGAGGAAGAAAAAGGCGATGGACAATGGAAGCAGGTGGGTTATTACACCATATATTCCGTCGGCCACATCGAGGTATATGTTAAACGCTATTGCTATTAACAGCAATAACGCACTGTATACCGTTATATTGTCTTTTTTCCTAAAACCACCAACAAAAAGAGCTACAGCTGCAATAATGTAAATTAATGCAAATACAAACGACACATCCCTAAAATCGAGATATACCAATGTTCCATGATAATAAGCAATTAAATACAAAACCAAGGTAATCCGCAACAACCATTTAGAGAGTACAATGCCTGATTTTAATGGTTTCATATCCTTTCGCTTTGGTAAAGTACTGAATCAAAATTATTAATTTTTATATACTACTCTGCAAGTATATTAAAAAAAATTAAAATTTTATGTATGTTTTTTCAGTTTTTACCAATAAATAGAGAAAGTTGCGATGGCTTCAGCGCTTAAGCAACAGCACTATATTTTCTACGTGATGGGTGTGGGGAAACATATCAACAGGCTGCACTTTCACAACACGGTACCTTGCATCGAGCATTTCAAGGTCGCGGGCCTGGGTTGCCGGGTTACAGCTTACATAAACAATGCGCTGAGGTGCTGCATTCACAATGGTTTCAATAACACCGGCATCCATACCGGCACGTGGTGGGTCGGTAATAATAACATCGGGACTGCCATGTTCTTTAATAAAAGCGTCATCCAGCACTTTTTTCATATCGCCGGCATAAAACCCGGTATTACTAATATTATTAACATTTGAATTTAATTTTGCATCATCAATAGCTTCTGGCACATACTCAATACCAATAACCTTTTTTGCCGAATGTGCCACAAAATTAGCAATGGTACCTGTTCCGGTGTATAAATCGTACACCACCTCATTACCTGTAAGTTGTGCAAAATCACGGGTTACCTTGTACAGTTCATAAGCTTGTTCTGAATTGGTTTGATAAAACGATTTGGGACCGATTTTAAACTTCAGACCTTCCATTTCTTCAAAAATGTAATCGTTCCCCCTAAAAACAATAATGTCCTGATCGAGAATGGTATCATTTCCTTTTTGATTAATAACATACATTAATGAAGTAATTTCAGGAAAATTATCGGCCAGCATTTGCATCAAACCTTCGCGCTTTTGTTTCTCTTCCCTGAAAAATGAAACAATGACCATCAATTCACCGGTTGTGGAGGTGCGGATGATAAGATTGCGCAACAATCCTTTTTGTTCTTTTATGTCGAAAAACTCAAGCCCGTGTTTTTTGGCATATTCTTTTATGGCATTACGTATTGAATTGGAAGGATCGGGTTGTAACCAACATTTTTCAATATCGACGACCTTACTAAACACACCCGGAACATGAAAGCCCAGGGCATCGTTTTGTTCAATATCGCCGCTGGTTTCAATTTCGTGTTGTGTTAACCAGCGTTTATTCGAGAAAGTAAATTCGAGCTTATTCCGATAAAATGTTGTTTTTTCAGAACCCAGTATTGGTGAAATTCCGGGCAGTTCAACTTTTCCGATACGGCTTAATTGGTCGGCCACTTGTTTTTGTTTGTAAAACAGTTGCTTTTCGTATGGCAGGTACTGCCATTTACACCCTCCGCAAACCCCAAAATGTTCACAAAAAGCCTCTACCCGATCGTCAGAATATTGCTTGTACTGCACAACCCTTCCCTCGCGGTATCGTTTCCGCTTTTTGGTTACCTGCACATCAACCACATCGCCGGGTATGGCATGGGGCACAAAAACCACAACATCATCAACACGGCCAATGGCTTTGCCTTCGGCACCAACATCGGTTATTTCAACATCCTCGTAGAGTGGTTTTTTATTGCGGCTGCGTCCCATAATTTATCATTCTGTTTAAGTCGCAAAAATAGAAATTAATTTGTATTGTTTATTCTATTCATTCAGCTTATTCAATTGAGGCTGCTTATTCAATTTTTCTATGTCATCCTACTCCGTCAGCTAAAGCAGACGGCAATTAACTCCACTTCGTTCCGTTGAACGTTGTTTCATATGATGACTCCGATGTTGCTCTAATTGTAAGTTGGGAAGGCTTTTTCTATCGAAGCTATAAAAAAGCCATAACAGGTATAGCAACTTATCCGTAGGATATGAATTGTCTTCAGGGGAGCATGCTCCCCTGTGCCATCTCCACTCTTAGGCAACAACACAACGGAGCATGCTCCGTTGCTTTTTATCTAGTCAAATCCAAACTCCAGACAAAGGAGTATGCTCCGTTGCCACAGGAAAACAAATGCTGTATCTAAATTCCGGTATATGGCACTCACGCCCCACCCCACTCCAGTTTTTCATCAATGCGTTTGATGATACGGCCATTATCGAGCAGCCAGCGTAATACCGAGTGGTTATGTTCTTCGTTTCCTTTCAGGTGAAAAAATAATTCGTGCTGCTGCTGCGGTTTTTTCAACAATAAGGCTTTAATATCGTCTGATATGCGGTTAAACTCGGTATTACTTACCCCTATATCATTCAGTTGCTGGCAAACATCGCACTCGCCACAGCGTGTAGCATTTTTCTCGCCAAAATAATTCAGCAACAAAACACTGCGGCATTGCGAATTCGACGATGCATAATGCAATACGGCTTCAACTTGTTCTTCGTAATTCTGTTTGCGTTCGGTATAGTTCTCTTTCGATATTTTTAGTCGCGAAACATCAACCCGTTCTTGTAAAAAAACAATGTAAGGGGTATCGGTTTGAGGTATATAATGAATAATCTTCTGGGTGTCGAGCGTGTTCAGGTATTTATATATCACTTCAACCTTGGTATTTGCCCTTTTCGCGAGCAACGTTTCGTTTATGGGGCGGTATTCGGTGAACATCCCGGTATACGAACGCAGCAATAATTTAATAAATGCATCGAAATGGCTGTTGGCCACCTGGTAACGGTACAAATCGTCGCGCGTTACCCTGAAATGCACCATCGACGGACGGTTCAGCTCATCGGTAAGCTGCAAGTAACCATCCTGTTCGAGAATTTTCAACGCACTTAAAGCATGAACAAACGAAAAACGGAATTTTTTAGCAAAGTCAATCAAGTCAAAATCATAGGTCATTCCCTTTCCATACCCGGTTGCAACCTGCAAATAATTGCCCAGTGCTTCATACGTTCGTTTAATCATATCGGTGGCCGGAAATTTGTTCGTAAGGCCTTTTTTCAATTTTACCTTATCCGAATTGTTGTACAGCAAAAGGGCAACCGCTTTTTTCCCATCACGACCGGCACGTCCGGCCTCCTGAAAATAAGCTTCAATTGAATCGGGAACATCGGCATGAACCACGTAACGCACATCAGGCTTATCAATGCCCATACCAAATGCATTGGTGGCCACCATAATCCGGTATGTACCCTTTAGCCACCCTTCCTGCCTCAGGTTACGGCTTTCAGACGATAACCCGGCATGGTAATGCGTTGAGCTCACACCAGCTTTTTGCAGCATTTCGGCTATTTCTTTTGTT
>JAGYOI010000211.1 GCA_018399395.1 Prolixibacteraceae bacterium | reverse complement strand
GTTCTTCTGCCTCAACAACTTCCTGTAAAGTGTTTTCCACAAGCCCGGCGTCTTCTTTTATTTCCGCTTCAGTTTCCGGCACTTTTTCTTCGCTTCCCTCAGTAAGGTCAACAACCTCAACGGACGTCCCAACCTGCTGTCTAACTTCATCGCCAACAATTTCGTAGCGGCTTAAATAATCTACCGATAAAAACGAAGCAAGAAAAGCCGAGCAAATTATTATCAAACCAGCCAATAATACCCACCGGGACGAAATGACCCGTGAAGCATTTTCGGAGACCGGATTTTTCTCCGGCTCTTCAATTTTATTGGTAAGTAAAAAATAGTTGCGCAGGGCAACAATCAGCACAACAGCACTGAACAGCAATATCCAGCCCCCCGTTTGTATTTGCCATTTTGCCGTAAAATAAGCTTTCCGGGCCATCAAATCCAGGTTTCGTATCTCTTCTTTTAACTGACTGTTGCCCGGGTCGTCATCAAGCCGCTCAACCAAGGCATCCAGTGCTTTGCTCTCTACCGGGTCGGTACCCGACATTTGCAAATAATTAAAGAGCAATAAGAAACCGGCAACCAGGGAAATTACACCAGCTACCACTGCGACATTGTAATACGTTTTTATTTTATCATTTCTATCCATTTTTAAATCACTGTTATTTAGTTCGTTACAAACAAAGTCTATTGTCTCATGTCTAAAATCTAACGATCTATTGTTATTTCTTTACCGGACAATAATCCATACAGCGCCCACAACTGAAACATCCGGTTTTATTCGGCTCATAATCTGTTCGTTTACGCACTATAAATTGGTTCATTAGCATAACACCAATTACCAGGCCGAGGAAAACCCCCAAAATCCAACTTCCGGTATAATATTCAGATTTAACGACAGAAGCCTCACTTACAAGCTGCTCCATTGTTTTTCCGGAAGCCAAAAAGGTTTGCACATCTAAATTTTCGGTGTCGTTTTTGAGCCCCGGGTTTTTAATTAACAACTCGGCCAGATACACATCGGGATGCGCTTTTGCCAAGAATCCGTGTACCCCGGATAACGCGAGGCCACCAAGAAACATCCAAACCGGAATGAGTAACGCGAAAATGGTAAACCGTTTACGGTTCTTTATTTTTTCTTCATGCTTAAGTTCCTCTGTTGGTTCATCAATTACATCAAACGGGCATGAATGCTCACACAGTTTACACTGGATACATTCGGCAGGGGTAATTGACAGGTGACTTTTTGAGAAGCGGGACATCCAGCCCAGCAACACACCATAAGGGCATAAAAAGCGGCAATAAGGCCGTGCTACAAAGAGCCCCATCAAAACGAACACCACCCCCAGTAAAATCATTGTAAAACTTGCCCCCATCCTGAAAAATCCGATAAATGGATCGTACCTGCAAATGATGAAATCGGAACCGGTAGCGGCAAGCAATACCGCCAGCCCAAGGTAAATGTATGGTATAAGTCCCAGTGCCTTTTGCAACCAGGGTTTAATATGAATTGGTTTAACAATTACGAGGTCTTGCAAAACACCAAGCGGACAGACCGATGCACAGAAAGTACGCCCGAAAAACAGGGTGAATAGCAGTGGCAAGACAAAAAAGAGGATAATAGGAATTGATATCGCGTAAGCCGGGTCGGACAGTGTTAAGGCTACATTTTGAATGGCCCCGATTGAACAGACACACCCTAAGCGGTAAAACCCAAAATACAGCAAAGAAAACACACTCAGCCACATCAGTCCTTTACGGCTTCGTTTTCGTATGGCCAGCCATGAAGCCAGCGAAAGCGCGAGCACCAACACCAGCACATCAAGGTATTCGATGCCAAGTGCCCGTGGTTCAGGTGTATCGGGCGATGGCTGTGAATATCCTGTTTCGAACTCAGGTTTGGGAAAACGCTGCGTTTGTGCAAAAGAACTTATCGCCAGCATTGAGAAGAGCAGGATGAAAACAATGCGGTTCAAAATTGTTCTATTTCTTTGGTTGTTGGTCATTATCAGTCTGTTTTTTCAACTTTTATTTACCCATTCAGCCGGCTCATCAGGAGAGAAATTCCCCTTTATCAGATAAGGATCATCAGCTGGAACACGCCTGATTGCATCGCTCGGGCAGGCCCTGGCAATGGCACATTCGTTACAGTCAACGCAAATATCATGTAGGATTTGCAAGTGCAATGAGCCATTTCCAAACGAGGTACATCCGGCAACGCACTTTGCACATCCAATGCAAAGATCTTTTTTAATGACATATTCAAAATACGGTTCTTCGATAAACTTTCGCTCAATGGCAGCCGTTGGGCACAACTGGTACTCGGCAGCAGTTTCAAGATTTTTCACGCCGGGCTTAAAGTATCCCCCGCACAAATCGCAGTATCCACATAAATCATAAGCATGTACACATTTTACGGCCGACTCGCTCAACACACATTCAGTAGCACAACGGCCACATTGCGTACACTCAAACGGATCAATCTGCCATACATACTGCCCCGAATTTGATTTTCCAACAGCCATTCCGGCCAAACCACCCACGGCCACAGCGGCCGTTAAGCGCATGGTGCTGTTTATAAAATCACGCCGGTTTACTTTTTTATCCCCCATTGCCCCGGTTGTTTTGTTGTTCATTTTTCTCAGTAAGGCTACAATCACTATACTTCTTACATGAAGCACAGGCGAAATTATCGGTACAATTATCTACGGTTACTTTACGCCTTATAAAAATAAAGCCCAGTAACATCAGGACACCACCCAAAATACCGATCCTGAAACATTTAGCTATAAAATCTTTCCTGTCCATTTATTCCTGTTTTTTTGCAAAAATCCGTAAAAGTTTCTGGTCATAATCCAACGCAACAATTGTATCCTGCCCCCACGCGGCAACTTCAGGAGCTTGCTCTCCATCAAATGCAGCAGGAGGTGCAACAACTGATATCAAATCGCCATTAACGGCATGTATTTTTATGCGGGGCATACCTTTTTCAGAAGTAACGAAACTTCCATCGGGCAAAATTGCAACCTGGGCCGGATTACAACACCCGCTAAAGCCGTCGATACGAATCGAAATTTGATCCCACGACCTCAATAAATCGCCCTTGTCGTTATAATTTTGCAATGCATGCATGCCCGGGTTAGTTGCCCATAGTTCGCCGTCACTACTTACTGCCACTTCAAAATAAGGACTGGGGATAATGAAACCAATTAAGTTACTGGCTTCAGAAACCCCTTCGAAAAATGAAAGCTGTTTGGCTTCTTTATTAAAAATGCGCACCACCCTTTTACCGGCATCAGCAATGTAAACATTGTCATTTTTTATTGCCACCGAAGTATAAACCGAACGATCAGAAACAACCTCAGAAGTTGCAATGGCATCACCTGAATGCTCGTACAGTTTGATGTAATCGTTGTACCCTACTGCTATAAAATCATCCGATACCGCAATACTTGCAGGAGAAGGATCAACGCTGAATTTGTTCACGACTTTGCGCCCGTCTTCAATAATTTTCAGTTCGTTACAAGCTGCCAAATATATATTACGGCCATGAACAGCTAATGCACCTTCCTGGCATAAATCGACTTTAATTTGCCTGATCTCATCATGCGATATCAACTCAACAGGCACTTCACGATATTCATCGACATTGTATTCATAAGGATTTTTGTCGCCTTTACTGGGTTTTGTATCCAGATAATCATAAGCAATAACAGCCACCACAACCAATGCCAATACAATAAGAAATATGCGAATAAATATCTTCATAATTCAAAGTTTTTATTTTTCAGCGATATCAATACAAA
>JAGYOI010000210.1 GCA_018399395.1 Prolixibacteraceae bacterium | reverse complement strand
AAAGATTTAAAGATTTAACACCTGTTTTGTTTTATAATTACGATACAAATCTCCACAAATATCCAATGGCACACCATGCTTATTATTTCAATTGCAGCAAAAAACAGATAAAACTACGAAAACGGTCGGTGAAACAACAGTGAACCAAACCGGCTATCGGTAAATGGATATATCTTAACTATAAAACAGCCAAATAGTTGCATTTTGATTCGTATTTTCTTTACTTACGGTAAATATTAAAAAACACATGACTATTATGAAAAACAACACAGCAAAAATTCAGGAATTACTTGGTAATGATGCGTCGTTACTTGAGTTTAGCAAGCCTAAAATATCTAACGAGAGACTAACCACACCAGGGCCGGAAGCGATCGATAATGTTTTTGGCATCAGTGATCGCAATCCCCAAACCCTGATTAACCTCTCAAGGATTTATAACCATGGAAGACTGGGAGGCAGCGGTTATCTTTCTGTTTTACCGGTAGATCAGGGCATTGAACATACTGCTGGTAGTTCATTTGCTCCAAATCCCGACTATTTTGACCCTGAAAACATACTTAAACTGGCTATTGAAGGTGGCTGCAATGCAGTTGCCACCACCTTTGGCGGATTGTCGCTCCATGCCCGGAAATATGCCCACAAAATTCCATTTATTGTAAAAATCAACCACAACGAGCTCATGACCTATCCGAACAAATACGACCAAATCATGTTTGGTAGTGTTTCGGAAGCATGGAACCTTGGCGCAGCAGCAGTAGGTGCAACAATTTACTTCGGATCGGAAGAGTCGAACCGTCAAATTGTTGAAGTTGCAGAGGCATTTGAACAGGCGCATGAGATGGGAATGGCTACCATATTGTGGTGTTATACGAGAAACAATAACTTTAAAACCGAAAAACAAGATTACCACACCGCGGCCGACCTCACTGCCCAGGCCAACCACTTGGGAGTTACCATAAAAGCCGACCTCATTAAACAAAAATTACCAACGACCAACGGTGGCTTTACCGATTTGAAGTTTGGGAAAACACACCCCGATATGTACGAAAAAATGGCCTCCGAAAACCCCATCGATCTTTGTCGCTATCAGGTGGCCAATTGTTACATGGGGAAAATAGGCCTTATAAACTCCGGAGGGGCTTCTTCAGGTGCAGGAGATTTTGCTGCCGCTGCAAGAACTGCTGTTATCAACAAAAGGGCCGGGGGTACAGGGCTCATATCCGGACGTAAAGCTTTTCAGCGTCCTATGAAAGATGGCATAGAATTGCTTAACCTCATTCAGGATATTTATCTAAACAAAGATATAACTGTTGCGTAGAAAAGTGCGAAAACTCACCTTTTTTTGCCATATTTGCATTCATGCAATTCAACAGTGTAATAGGACAACAAGCCATTAAAAAAAGGCTGATCGATGGAGTTAATGAAAATCGTATTAGCCATGCATTACTGTTTTCAGGTTCCGAGGGAGTAGGCAAACTGGCAATGGCTATCGCTTACGCACAATTCATTAATTGCCCTAACCGTACCGACACCGACTCGTGTGGAACTTGCCCTTCGTGTAAAAAATTTCAAAAACTGATACACCCCGATTTGCACTTTGTTTTTCCGGTTGTTAAAACACCAAAAATAAAAGAACCGGTAAGCGATAACTATATTGCCCAATGGCGTGAGAAGGTCAGGCTAAACCCCTATTTCAACTTAAGCATGTGGTACAAAGCCATTGATGTTGAAAATGCACAGGGCAACATCTACGTACACGAAAGCAGTGAAATTATACGTAAGTTAAACCTGAAAACGTTCGAGTCGGAATATAAAATAATGATCATCTGGATGGCAGAGCGCATGAATGTTCAATGTGCAAACAAACTCTTGAAAATGATTGAAGAACCGCCCCCGAAAACATTGTTTGTACTTGTTACAGAAAACGAAGAACAAATTTTGCCGACCATCCGTTCCCGTACCCAGTTGATAAAATTCCCCGGTATCGACAATAAAGCAATGGCTGAAGCGGTTGCTAAGATTCCCCAGTCAGAAGGTAAAAATATCGATGGTATTGTTCACATGGCTAAAGGCAACTTCATCACGGCACTCGATTTACTGCAACCCGATGAAGAAAAAAGCTATTACTTTGAGCAGTTTACATCGATAATGCGCGTTACATTTAAACGCGACTGGGATGGAATTTTTTCATGGTCTGAAAACATGGCCGGAATCGGTCGAGAACGTCAAAAAAGCTTCCTGAGCTATTGCATGCGCATGGTTCGTGAGAATTTTATCATGAACTTCAAGCGCCCCGACCTGGTTTTTCTCAATGAACAGGAAAAAGGGTTTTCAGAAAATTTCAGCCCGTTTATTAACGAGCGGAATATCATCCCTTTTTCAGAAGAACTGGAAAAAGCTTACCGCGATATCGCCCAAAACGGAAACCCCAAACTCATATTCCTCGATTTTTCACTGAAAGTAGTCAAACTTATAAGGGCCTGATATTCGCCGTGGCTACCCCCTTTCAATAATTCGTACTAAATGCATGAGCTAAACCTTTCTAAAGGTTTAAAAAATCGCTATTTTTATCACCAATTATAAATCAATATATTCCTTCCAACCGTTGGAAGGCCCGAAATAAATAACATATGGAAACAGGAAATCCAATTTTCAGGGGGTGTGCATCAAGTAAAAGAGCCGGATCGTGCGCGAAGCTTGATGTTCATGACTGGCTGAAAGATATTCAAAATACACAGAATCAAGACGAAATCGTTGAAATTCGCTTTAAGAACACGCGCAAAGACTACTACCGGAATGTTAATAAACTACCGCTTGAAGTAGGCGATTTGGTTGCGGTTGAAGGAAACCCCGGGCACGATATCGGGATGGTTTCTGTTACCGGCGACCTGGTGTTGCGGCAAATGAAACGGCATAAGGTGACCCTGATTAACGGCGAATTGCGAAAAGTGTACCGCAAAGCAAAGCCCGTTGATATTGAAAAGTGGGAAAACGCTATGATGCGTGAACACGAAACCATGATTAAGTCGAGACAACTGGCCTCTGATTTGCGCCTGAACATGAAAATAGGCGATGTTGAATACCAGGGCGATGGCACAAAAGCCATTTTCTACTACATAGCTGACGAACGTGTCGATTTCAGACAGTTAATTAAAGTGCTTGCCGAGACTTTCCGCATCAGGGTTGAAATGAAACAAATTGGCGCACGACAGGAAGCCGGCCGTATTGGTGGCATTGGCCCGTGTGGACGCGAACTTTGCTGCAGCTCATGGATGTCGAATTTCAGCTCGGTTACAACCATCGCAGCACGGCACCAGGAAATTTCAATGAACCCTCAAAAACTTGCCGGACAATGCAGTAAACTGAAATGTTGCATTAACTACGAGGTTGACTCTTATCTCGACGAACAACGCGACTTCCCACCCAAAGAAAAAATTGAAACAGAGGAGGGGGCTTATATTTATCTGAAATCGGATGTGTTTAAACGTATTTATTATTATACCCTCGACAGCAGGGCACCAACAGGGCAAATTGCAGTGCCGGTGGCCCGTGTGAAAAAGATAATGCGATTGAACGAAAAGGGTGAGAAACCTGAACGCCTGATTGAACTTGACAGTATAGAAGTGGGCACTGAAAAGGCCATACCGAACTACGAGAATGTGGTAGGCCAGGACAGTCTTACACGCTTTGATAAACCCAAAGAAGAAAACAGGCGCAAAAAACGCCGTGTGAAACGCCGCCCCAAAACGAGTGACAAACAAGAAACCAACAATAACAAGCCGGAAAAACGCGATAACGAACAAACCGACAGAAACAGGCGGAAAAATTATAAAAAGA
>JAGYOI010000021.1 GCA_018399395.1 Prolixibacteraceae bacterium | reverse complement strand
AATAAATCTCCGGAGTAAACTTCGTGTTTGTCTCATTTTTCTAATATTCAAGCAATTGCCATTTAATCAAAAAATATTAAATTGTGCACTAATTTACCTTTAAATTAAACACGATGGATAAAAATGCACAATGTCAGGGCACTTCAGGTGCCGTTTACGGTTTAGGTTTTATTGGCGCAGCCATATACTTCATTTCGGCAGCTACCGGTTTTTGGATGGGCGTACTGGGTTTTCTTAAAGCCCTTGTGTGGCCCGTATTCTTAATATATGAGGTGCTAAAATATGTTGGTGCGTAAATTAAATAGTCATTGAACTACCTTGGGCACATATATCTTTCAGGATACAATGAAGCTGGAATGATTGGAAACTTTATTGGTGACCATGTTAAAGGAAAACGTTTTTTAGGTTATCCCACAGAAATACAGAAAGGGATACTGTTACACCGAAAAATTGACCTGTTTACCGACACAAACCTGAGCTGGCAACACATCAGGGAAAGGCTCAGGCCGGTTTATAAAAGATATTCAGGTGTGGTTGCCGATTTATTTGTCGATCATTTTCTTGCTTTGCATTGGTATGATTTCAGGGGTATTAAGCTGAACAACGATGCCAGGTGGGCTTATGCCGTTATGTTGAAGAATTTCAACTATCTGCCCCAAAGTGTTCAGCAATTTTTACCTTATCTGATACAGCACCGTCGCCTACAATCGTATGCAACAATTGAGGGCATACAAACTTCGATAGAAATTATGTCACGACGCACTTCACTTCCTGATCACACAAAGAAAGGAATTGAATTGCTACGGGCTGATTATTCCCTTTTCGAAAAAGATGCACTTACTTTTCTTGATGAAGCAACACAGGAATTTATGGCATTAAAAACAGACAATTTTTAATATTCGCACATACACTTCCCTGACAACTGACACCGTTGATAAATCTTGCGTCTTGCGTCTTGTGTCTTGAATCTCGTGTCTTGAATCTTTTTATTTATTCAACCCTTTCAGTGTGCTCTAAATCGTGCTGGCTATTGCGCATTTGATTAAATTCTTTCATAAAAAAGAACTCCTTCTCGCCAAATGCCGGCTCCAAATCACTAATCCACAATGCATCGGGGTTATATTTGGCAAAGAAAATCTGATTAACCCACTCGGGATTACGTCCCTGTATAAAACGCATTACAAATACTTTTTCGCCGTTTACCTCGCTTACACCCAGCATGTGAATCTTGCCGGGATCGCTTGACATGCTTGGTCCCCTAACAGTACGGCAAATTCCACTTACATGCGTATATGCATCGTTGTAAATTTTAATCGCTTTATCGAGTGTAACAGCAAAATAATCCTGAGCCCCGGTATCGCGGGCAACAAACATGTAATATGGGATAAGCCCCATGCTAACCTGCTTACGCCACATTTCACCCCACACTTCACCATCGGCATTGATATGGTTCAAAACAGGTGATTGAGTACGTATTTGGGCACCAGTAGATAAAATTCGATTAATTGCATCGCTTACTGCTTTTGTATCAAGGGCTCGGGGATGGTTAAAGTGTGCCATAACACTGATGTTCACACCCCTTTTTACGGTTTTCTCAAACAGCTTAATTAAATCATCGGCATCGTCATCGGTTGTGAAACGGTAAGGCCAGTACGACAATGCTTTTGTCCCGATACGTATTGTTTTGAGGTTAGGGATATCAGCATCGAGCAATGCATTAAAATAATATTCAAAGAATTTTGTTTTCATAATGCCCGGATCACCCCCGGTAAACAAAACATCAGAAATCTCGGGATGGGCTTTCAGGTATTTGACCATCAAATCGGCCTCCTTCATGGCAAAACGGAAATCATTCATTGCAAACTGTGGCCACCTGAAGCAAAATGTGCAATATGCATGGCATGTTTGTCCCTGACTGGGGAAAAACAACATGGTTTCATCGTACTTATGTTGAATGCCGGTTAACGGTTCCCCGTCAAATTGGGGAACATTATATTGCTGTCCGGCCGGGTTTGGGTTTAGAGACAAGCGTATACGTTCAACCTCGGCATTCAGGGTTGTACGGTCAGCACCTTCTTCCAACATTTTTTTAATGGAATTAAAGTGCCCGGGAATTAGCATATCCTTTTGTGGAAAGTTCAGAATAAAGAAAGGATCATCTTCAAAATTATCCCAATCGATCAATTCGTCTACAACATAATTACTGACCTTAAACGGCAACACATTTCCTACCACTTCAATATCTTGAATTTGTTTATCGCTTAGCTTTTCTATTTGTGGTATAGACTTAAAATTGTTTAGTGTATATGCTTTGTATTTCATAAGTATATATTTTTCAATCCATAAAGAGAATAAAATCCCCAAAATAATATCCCAAAACCCAAAAAGGCGCACAAAATTAATAAAATAAAGGCACCAAAAAAATGACTTATATTATCTTAAATATTTAATGAAGTTGCTCAAAGCGACTTGAATCTAATTTCAAAAAGACAAAAAGTAAAATAGTGAAAAACCAAAGTGAAGATCCGCCATAACTAAAAAATGGCAGGGGAATACCAATTACCGGGGCCAAACCAATTGTCATACCAATATTTACCGCAAAATGGAAAAATATAATTGATGCTACACAATATCCAAAAATTCGGCTGTAAGCCGATCGCTGCCGTTCTGCCAGTATTATCAGGCGAATGATTAGTACAATAAAAAATATCACCACTGCCGAAGTGCCAATAAATCCCCATTCCTCTCCAACAGTGCAAAAAATAAAATCGGTGCTTTGCTCGGGCACAAAATCATACTTGGTTTGCGTTCCTTGCAGGAACCCCTTACCGGTTAAACCTCCCGAACCAATAGCAATTTTCGATTGATTCACATTATATCCTGCTCCCAGGGGATCCGATTCAACACCTATCAGGTTATTGATGCGTGCGCGGTGATGTGATTCTAAAATTTCGTTGAAAGCATAATCTACCGTAAATATAAAAGCAAGAGAAAGCAAAAACATGGATACAATCAGTGGCGCCTGCGGGATACGTTTGATTAACGAAACAAACATCAAAACAATTGAAGCCAAAACAGATGAGCGAACCAGCACGTAATAGGCATCAATACTTTTTTCGGTAAAAAATTCTGAATACCCCCAAACAACCAGTGACCAGAATCCTATTAATACAATTATCTTTAACAAATCGCCCCATCGTTTTCTTATAATTAAATCGGCAAATAAGGCTAATACCACAACTGTGACAATAATGGCTAAAGGTGAGACGACCAGTGTAAGAATGAACAACAAAGCAGCATAAAAAACAAAAAACAAGATCAAGCCTGACATACCTTCACGAAACAATGGAATAATGAAAACAATATAAACCAAAGCCGATCCGGTATCGTTTTGCAGTACAATTAGCACAACAGGTATTAAAATTAACAAAGCAAGTGCAAGAACTTTCCTGAAATTGTTGAAGCTGAAGCTATACGAACTGATTAATTTAGCAATCGCCAAAGAAGTACCCAACTTAGCGAATTCAGCGGGCTGAATAGCTAAACTACCGAGCATCAGCCATGACTTTGCACCATTCACTTCTTTCCCCACAAACAACACCAGAATAAGCAACAATGCAAACAGCACATACAGCACGTAACTAAAGGTCACAAAAAACTTACTGTCGACCAGCAAAATAAAGAAAGCCAGCACAGCACTTAACCCAATCCAAATCATTTGCTTACCATAGCGCTGCGATAGATCAAAGATACTGCTAAACTCATCGTTATACACAGCCGAGTAAATATTAAACCAACCGGATATTACCAGTATGATATAAATCAAAATGGTTAACCAGTCGAGATTTCCCCATGTATTGTTTCGTATAGCCAATTTATTCTATTTTAAAATAGTTCGGTTCATCAGGAAACAAAAGATTTGCTTCCATCATATTTTTTTCAATATATTGTCGCGATCCCTGGATAGAATCGTTCAAATATTTCTCGATTAACAACGTTGCTATGGGTGCTGCAAATGTGCTCCCCCACTTTCCGTATTCAACATAAACCGCAACAGCAATTTTGGGATTTTCGCGAGGGGCAAAAGCAATAAAAGTTGAATGATCTTCGCCATGCGGGTTTTCTGCTGTACCGGTTTTACCGCATATCCGTATCCCCGGCACTCGCGATGCCCTTGCAGTTCCCTGATGGTCAAAACTAAACACATGCTCCATACCATCAAATACCTCCTCAAAATAAATCGAATCAATCATTGTTTGATGTTTCTCTACATCTACAATGGTTTCATCTGTGCCTAAAATATCTTTCACTAAGTGAGGGGTATAATAATAACCCTTATTAGCCAGTGCTGCTGCATAATTTGCCATTTGCAAAGGTGTAGTTTGAATTTCGCCCTGCCCAATCGACAGAGAGATTATTGGCAAAGCACGCCAACGCGAATAAGGAAACACCCGGTGTTGGTAGTAATCTGAAGTTGGGATAAGTCCGGGCAACTCATCTGGAATTTCAGGTGCAATGGTCTCAGATAACCCAAAACTCAAAACGTGCTCCCGCCATTTCTCGTATCCTTCTTTCACATCAGCAAATTTTGACGACTCTAATATCCGGCGAAAAGTATAAGCGTAATAAGCATTACACGATTGTGCTATTGAAGCATCTAACTGAAACTCCCTGTCGTGATGACACCCCATTGAAAAAGAGCCTACATGATAACCATGATTGCACATAAAGCGTGTACGTGGCGTAATAACTTCCTCTTGCAAGGCGATAAGCGCGTTCATCATCTTGAAAGTAGAACCGGGCGGGTAAAGTGCCCTTACTGCCCTGTTAAACAAAGGGAGCAAAGAATCGCCTACCAGCCTTGGGTAGTTTTCAACCCGTTCTCTGCCAACCATGTCCGACGGCTTATACCCGGGAGCACTTACCAGCGACAAAATTTCACCGCTTTCAGGTTCAATTGCAACGATACTGGCAATTTTATTTTGTAATAATTTTTCACCGTACTGTTGTAATTCAGCATCAATTGTTGTAATTAAATCGCTTCCCTTAACTGGCGAAACATCCATGTTTCCCCTGTCATAACTCCCTTTAACACGGTTATGTACATCAACCAAATAGTAGCTCTTACCTTTAACACCCCGCAAGTATTTTTCATAGGTACTTTCAATACCTGTACTGCCAATATAATCTCCTTGTTTGTAATATGAATCGTCTTCCATCATCGAAGGACTAACTTCACCAACATACCCTAACACATGGGCCGAATTGTCATAATTATATTTTCGCAAAGTACGTGGTTGTACATAAAACCCGGGAAACTTGTACATTTTTTCCTGAAGCAAAGCATAGCGCTCGGGGGAAATCTGTTTTACAATGATAGAGGGCTTGTATTTTGAATACTTTTTGGCTTTTGTCAACGACCGCTCAATTCGTGCTTTTTCGATATTTAAAATTGAACATAGCAAGGTTGTATCAAACCGGCCAATTTCGCGGGGAGTAGCAAGCAAATCGTAGGCTGCCTGATTATAAACCATAAGTCTGCCTTTACGATCATAAATCAAACCACGTGAAGGATAATCAACTACCTCACGAAGCACATTATTCGTTGCCGTTTTCTTGTAAGTGGTATCCAATACCTGAAGTAAAAACAAGCGTACAATAAAAACAATGCCCACCAACAAAAAAATCAGGATAATAATATTCTTCCTCTTTGAATAGCTATCCACTTATTATTATTTTCTGAATATTAAAAACTGACTTATAATAATCAACGCAAAGGTAAAAAGCGCACTTAAAACACTACGCATAAGCGTGTTAAAAAAATCATCCAATGTAAACATTTCAATATAAAAAAGAAAAACATGATGCAGCAAAATCAGTATCCCTGAATATTTCATAAACCATCCTGTACCCATGTTCATTACAGAAGGAATTTTGCCCCGGTCCTGCTCATCAACATTTGTGCTATTGATAAACAACGGCCTCATAAAAGCCAGAAAAACTGTTGCAGAAGCATGGATACCCGGGGTGTTTGAGAATACATCAATCGTAATTCCCAACAAGAATCCCAGCAGTAATTGTAAATACCGTGGCACATACAAAGGCAACAAAAGAATAAAGAGCACATAAAAATAAGGATTGACCAGGCCGCTAAACTGTATGGCATCCATAAACAACACCTGCACAAGTACAGATGTCACAAACAATCCGATATACCAAATTGGTCCTTTATTCATTTCGTGTTGATTTTTCCAGTTCGATCCGTTCTTCTTTGTTCTTGTTTTTTAACACCTGCACATAAAATAACCCTCCGAAATCGGCAGAAAGCCTCACTTTTACTTCCTGAAAAGTATCTCCTGACGAGTGTTCTACTTCCTCTACAACACCAATTGATATACCTTCGGGAAATATCGACGAGTAACCACTCGTGATAATCTTATCTCCTTTATTTATTCTTACATGATAGGGGATTTCTTCGAGATAGGCAAAAGAAGGATCACGTCCATCCCAGCGCAATGGTCCAAAATGGTTGGTCTTTTCGTGTTTCGCATTTATGGCCCATCGTCCGTTCAGTATCGATAAAACTGTTGAATAATTTTTACTAACATCTAGTACCACCCCAATAACGCCATCGGCGGAAACGACGCCCATATCCGGTTCAATACCATCAGACGCCCCTTTGTTTAAGGTTAAGTAGTTGTATTGTTTGTTAACCGAGTTGCGGATTACTTTTGCTGAATATGCCTCAACAGTATCGACACCAATTGCATATTCAGCAGCATTCTCAATATCAGTTAATAGTAACGACTGTAGTTGCTGCCTTAACCGGGCATTCTCTTCCGACAGGCTTTCGTTTATGCGCTTCAGGTTAAAATAATCAACTACCGACTGAGCTTTTTCAAAAACATTAGCCGTTAAGGCATTTGATGAGTTTAAGAAACTTACCTTATGAAAATTATTATAACGAACAATTAGGGTAAGACTGAACAGTTCTAATAAAAGAAAAAGAAAGAATACATGATACTTAATTAGAAAGTTCAATAAACTCTTCATAGTTTTATTACTCCATTTTTATCTGATCAGGAATGAGAAACGATCAACATTCTTTAATGCTATCCCTGTTCCCCTTGCTACAGCCCTGAGCGGGTCGTCAGCAATATGGAAAGGTATATTTATTTTTTCGGAAAGGCGTTTATCCAGCCCCCTGAGCAAAGCACCACCACCGGCGAGATAAATACCATGGTTTACAATATCGGCGTACAACTCGGGCGGAGTTTGTTCCAACGCACTTAAAATTGCAGTTTCGATTTTCGATACTGATTTATCTAAACAGTGTGCAATTTCCTGATATGAAACCGGCACCTCAACAGGCAGGGCGGTCATTTGGTTAGGCCCCCTTACAATATAATCGGCCGGTGGATCGTCAAGTTCTGACAATGCAGCACCTACGTTCAGCTTAATCTCTTCCGCGGTACGGTCACCAACCTTAATATTGTGTTGATGGCGCATATATTCCATAATATCAGCTGTTAAATCGTCACCGGCAATACGAATCGACTTATTGGTTACAATACCCCCCAGCGATATCACTGCAATTTCGGTAGTTCCGCCGCCAATATCAACAACCATATTTCCTTCAGGGGCTTCAACATCGATGCCAATACCAATAGCTGCTGCCATGGGCTCATAAATCAAATAAACCTCGCGGGCACCAGCATGCTCCGAAGAGTCGCGCACAGCCCTGAGTTCTACCTCGGTACTTCCCGATGGAATACAAACCACCATTTTTAAAGCCGGCGGGAACAAACGGTTTGAACGGTTGATAAGTTTTATCATTCCCCTGATCATTTGTTCGGCTGCATTAAAATCGGCAATAACACCATCGCGTAGCGGGCGAATTGTTTTCAGGTTTGCATGGGTTTTACCCTGCATCTGACGTGATTTCTCACCAATGGCAATCATTTTATCTGTTTTCAGATCGATCGTTACCATCGATGGCTCATCCACAACAATTTTATCGTTGTGGATAATTATTGTGTTTGCAGTCCCTAAATCAACTGCAACTTCTTGCGTTAAAAATGAAAATAAACCCATATTAAGTTAATGTTTAAAGTGGCGTGTGCCGGTAAATACCATTGACATGTTATGATCGTTGCAATAATCTATTGAATCCTGGTCGCGTATCGACCCGCCGGGTTGGACCACACAATCAACACCCACCCCGTGAGCTATTTCAACGCAATCGGCAAAAGGAAAGAAAGCATCAGATGACATAACCGCCCCTTTTAAATCAAACCCGAAACTTTCGGCTTTTTCAATAGCATGTTTTAATGCATCAACCCGTGAAGTTTCTCCAACTCCACTGGCAAGTAAATGTTTATTCTTGGCTAAAACAATTGTGTTCGATTTTGACTGTTTTACAAGTTTATTCGCGAATAACAGGTCTTCTACCTGTGAGGCATCGGGCTGTAATGTTGTTGCCGGTTTAAGTTCTTCAGCTAATTCTTGCTTCAGGTCGCGTTGCTGGTACAATACACCATTCAAAACACTTCTAAACTGTGAATCGGGCATATCAACCGGCTTTTGTACCAAGATTATCCGGTTCTTTTTCGACTTCAGTATCTCTAAAGCTTTTTCGCTGTATGATGGTGCAATTATCACCTCGAAAAACAATTTGTTAATTTCTGCTGCCGTTTCTGCATCAACTTCTTTGTTGGTTATTAAAATCCCTCCAAATGCTGATACCGGATCGCCAGCCAATGCAGCACTCCATGCATCGATTAGTTTTTCCCGTGAAGCACATCCACAGGCATTGTTGTGTTTCAAAATCGCGAAAGTCGTTTCGTCAAATTCTTCAATAAGGTTTACGGCTGCGTCAATATCGAGCAGGTTGTTATACGATATCTCCTTTCCGTGAATTTTATCAAACAGCTCATCAAACTTCCCAAAGAAAACACCTTTTTGATGCGGGTTCTCACCGTAACGTAAGGTTATACTATCATTATAACTTGCCCTGAACAGGTTGTCATTACCCTTATTAAAATAATTGAAAATTGCGGTATCGTAATTTGATGAAGTAGCAAAAGCTTTTACAGCAAATGCCTCCCGTTGTTCAAGTGTAGAATGGGCATTGTTGTTATCAAGCAAATCGATTAAATCATCATATTCATTCCGTGAAGGTACAATGATTACATCTTTATAATTTTTTGCAGCCGCCCTAATTAAAGCAATACCACCTATATCAATTTTTTCAATAATATCGGGATGAGAAGCTCCGGAAGCAACCGTGTCTTCAAAAGGATACAAATCGACAATTACCAAATCAATTTCGGGTATTTGATATTCATCCAACTGTTTCACATCTCCATCGTTATCACGTCGTGATAAAATTCCTCCAAACACTTTCGGATGCAATGTTTTTACCCGTCCGCCTAATATTGAAGGGTAACTGGTTAACTCTTCAACAGCGGTAACTTCTACGCCAAGATCTTCAATAAATTTTTTTGTTCCGCCGGTTGAGTAAATTTTTACCCCGGCCTTTTCTAATTTTGTAACAATCTCATCGACCCTTTCTTTATGAAAAACAGACACCAGTGCCGATTTAATTTTCTTATTATTAGCCATTTAATTATTGTTTCAATGTTATTTGTCAAAAATACTATAATTATCAACCTTCTGAAATACAGTAGTACAAATTTTGCCTGAAAATACCAATGATTTTGATAAGATTCAAAAATGTGATCATAAAAATCATTAACAAAGCGCACAAGGTTCAGCCAGGTTACACAAACAACCTATAAATCAGAATAAAAACTGACCTATGACCATGTATATCAGCAAACCCATTATATCATTCGTTGTTGTAATAAAAGGACCTGTTGCCAAAGCGGGGTCAATTTTTAGCTTATCGAGCACAAGGGGGATAAATGTGCCGAACAACGAGGCAAAAATTACGACTATAAACAACGATGTGCTAACGGTAAACGCAAGTGAACGCCCTGAACCGCCGATATCAAAAATCAGGTTAAATATTAATATAAGCGCTGCCAGTACGAAAGCAACAATTAATGCCACCCCCAGCTCCTTGAGCAACTTGCGCCCTATACTGTGAAAATTGCTTCCACCACTGGCTATGCTTTGCACCACTATTGAAGATGACTGTACGCCAACATTACCTGCCATCGCACCAATCAGCGGAATAAAATAAGCCATGTTAGGGATGTGCTCCAATGCCTCTTCGTTTCCCGAAATAACAAATGCACCCATAATCCCTCCAACTAAACCAATAAGCAACCATGGCAATCTCACCTTTGTAACATTAAAAACGCTGTCAGATGGTTCAACATCACCAGTAATACCCGAAACCAACTGATAATCTTTTTCGGCCTCTTCGCGAATGATATCAACCACGTCATCGATCGTAATGCGACCTTTGAGGTGCCCGCTGTAATCAACAACCGGCAGGGCAACCAAATCGTATTTCTCCATTTTTTGCGCAACTTCCTCTCTGTCGGCATCAATCAACGAAGATATTACGTCTTTTTGATAAATATTTGAAATATTGGTCTGCGTTGGGTATTGTATCAATTTTTTAAGCGATAAAACCCCTTTTAACCGATTATCGTTGTCTATAACATAAACATAATATATTTCATCAATATTTTCCGATTGCCTTCCTATCTCTTTCAAGCATTTCTGCACATTCCAGTTTTCGTTAACAGCCACTAACTCAGCAGCCATTATACCACCAGCCGAATCCTCATCGTAACTGAGCAATTCAGTAATTTCTCCGGCATGTTCCTGATTATCGATAAAGGCAATTACTTCTTCCCGTTTTTCGTCTGGCAGTTCGCCAATAACATCGGCCGCATCATCTGAGTCCATAAACTCGATATACTGGCGTGCAATAACTTCTGAAGGCAATTCAGCCAAAAATTTCCGGCGGTCTTCTTCATTAATTTCGAGCAAAACATCCGATGCCACATCACCTTTAACAAGCAGGTAGATTTTTTTTGCCTCCTCCATGGTAAGAACTTCCATGATATCTGCGATATCAGCCGGATGCAGATCTGCCAACAATTTTTTTAATTGCAGCGTATCATTTGCCTCAATAAGATCTTTCAGGTAATCTATATATTCACGTGTAATTTCAAATTGCATAAATCATTCTTTTAAAGCACGTTCAACCACATTTGTCAATTCTACAAAATCAGTAATAGAAAGTTGCTCTGGCCTCTTTTCTAAAAACGGGTGTGAAAACCCAAGCTCTTTTAATATTGGTTTTAAGCTATTCCGTATCATTTTCCGTCGTTGGTTAAACAATGTTTTAACCACTCTTTTAAACAGAACCTCGTCACAACCCAACGAGTTTTGATTTTTACGATTAAGCCTTACAACTGCCGATTTTACTTTGGGTGGTGGTTTAAAAACATGCTCATGCACCGTAAATAAATATTCGACAGAATAATATGCCTGTATTAAAACGCTCAGCACACCATATGTTTTTGATCCGGGGCCAGCAGCCATACGTTCAGCCACTTCCTTCTGTATCATTCCTACAACTTCCGGAATTTGAGCTTTATATTCAAGTACTTTAAAAAATATTTGAGATGAAATATTATATGGGAAATTACCGATTACAGAAAATTCATCACCCGGAAAAAAAGAAGAAAGGTCAGCCTTAAGAAAATCGGCCAAAAAAACACGATGTGTAAAATCGGGATATTTTTCTTGAAGGTAAGTTATCGAATCGGCATCAACGTCTAAAGCAACAATATTCAACCGTTCATCATTAAAAAGAAGATGTGTCAACACCCCCATCCCCGGGCCTACCTCCAAAATGTTGGTATTTTCGGGCGAAAGGCTTCCAACAATTTTACGGGCAATATTTTGGTCCGCAAGAAAG